>UQVI01000112.1 GCA_900544515.1 uncultured Oscillospiraceae bacterium
AAGTTATAACAAAAAATATGTATTTAATTTTATTGCTTATGCCATTTATCATTTAATTACCAGCTTTAAATGTTCAGTTCGTTCAGAAGCCTTTTGTACTGCTCAGATTCATTGTTTGTATTCATAATGGATTTTATTGTGCTTTTTGAGTGTGCCTTTCGTTTGAATACTGCATCAAATAATCTGTTAAGCCACGCAACAGGCAGCAGAAAAGGATATTTCTTTGCATAGGGGCACTGATTTTGCAGGTACCTTTTGCTTGGAAAAAACAGTGCAAACAAGGCTCTCAGCTTTGCTGAAAAATTATTTCTGCCGTCTTTTCCGATGCCCTTGTTGATATAATAGTCACCCAGATTCCTTTTGTTAAAGCCAAAACTGCCGCTGCTGATGATTTCATTTTCAAAAAGCTTTCGGAATTCTTCATTTTTATCAAAATCAATTTCGCTTTTTATCGGTGTATTAAACCAATAATGGCACAGCGAAAAACTTGCTTTTGCAAAGGTTTCAATATGAAGTTCGGCACATTTTATTATAAATTTATCATAGTCAAAATCAACCATATGCCTGATGATCACATCAATGTCCATAAACATTTTTATCCCTGCACCGCACAGATTGAAATGTTTAATGATGTGGCAAAGAATATAAAGCAGATGCTGCTCATCATCAATGAAATATTCAGATCCGTTATTTGTGCACATATCAAATATGTTCTTAAAATACGGATGATCATAGTCCTCTGTGCTGTGTATCTCGATATGCTGTTTGTCATAATCGAAGGCAAAGCCGTTGTCAGAGTCATCATTTATATTAATATTACTGCTTATAATAATTTGACGGAATCTGTCAATATCAGCGTATTTAATAATAATATCAATATCTCCGCTTGTCCTGAATTCTTTTACAGGATAATAATTACGCAGGATTGCCCCTTTAATTAGCAGAAAATCTATCCCTGCGTCGGTAAGCATTTTCTTGACATCGTTTATTGCAATGGTTTTATTGTCACTGTCAATAAGCGTATATCCGAGCTTCTGACGAAATTTTGACAGAAGATTTTTTTTAGGCTGATTTTTGCTTTCAAGCATCATAATCTGATTTGTCGTAACTGCACATACATTATGAATATTTGAAAGTCTGTATATTTCCTGCCAATCTATATTTTCCTCAGCATCAGGAGATATATTATTAAGATAAGATGAAATAAGTGAAACAAAATATTCTTCATTATTATTCATTTTGATACCTCCTTTTTATAGATTTTAAATCAATCCTTGCTGTCAGTCAATCCTATTTTCTTTGTCAGTGACTGAATATGTTCAAGATATACAAGACTTGAGAATTCTTTTATTGCCTGCTTGATTGTGCTTTCAATCAAGTCTTTTTGAAGATCGGTTATATTTTTTAGCGAATGAATTGCTTTGATCAGTCTAGTAAAATCGAAGACCTTAATATCCTCATAGTTATTTATTCCTGAGCTTTCAACAAAGTCAAATATTGTTTCAAAAACGTCTTCAATATTTTCTTCACCGACTGCGACGGTCAGCTTCTTTAAATATTTGTCGACAAATTTGCTCGTTTCATCTGTCTCATCGGTAAATTCAAAATGACTATCACGAATCAGCCAGGATGATACCTGATGCTGTTTAATATTTTCATTTGTGCTTTTTACAATCTTCCTTGATGCGTTGTGATAAAGCATACAGCCGATGATTGAGGACTGTGGTATATATGAAAATATTCTGTCCTTCATTTCAATGAAATCATATCGTTCAATCATCTGTCGCGGAAAGCCCGGTGCATCAAACTCGTAGATGCCTTTGATTTTCTTTTTCAGTGAATTGGAACAACTTACACCGGAAAAGGAAGCAAGATTTCCGCCTTTTGAATGACCGCATATCATCAGATTTCTTTGCGCAAGGGTTCCGCATTCCTCAAGATAATAAAGTGCATGAATCTGTGCAGGAACAGGGAACATATAGCTGAGCATTGCGGATTCCTTAATTCCGGTAACACTTGTGTCCGTACCTCTGAATGCGATAACTGCAAGCTCACTGTTTATGTAAAAGGTTATTGCTGAAAATTGCTTGTCGATTTTATCATTAACATTATTTACATATTTTAAAAGTGTGATATTCTTATATCTGTTTGTATGTGCACACTGATTCAAAAGCATGGATGCCTTGTAAACAATTGATATTTTTTCCTTGAGTTCATCCTCATTGTAGAGATTGAAATACTGGTATGATGCTTCTTCAAGAGTTATTTCCACATCACTGTCAGGTTTACATACTATAGCGGAGAAATCCACATAACTCAGCTGTGAAAATATCAGTGCATCAACCTCGTTGAAGGGCACTTCATTGAAAGACATATTTTTATATTTTTCAATATATTCCGTAATCGTACTCATACTCATTCCCCATTAACAAATTGTCTACAAAAAAGATAAATAAAATTCATTTTAGTTTAATAGTTTTGAAATTTTCCTTTGGTAATATTTAGACAAGCAAAAGGAAAGCTTACTTTAGTTTCATAATTTTTTCCGAGTGGAAAACAGTTTTCGGAGTCAGAGTTTCTCCTCATTCAATTCATAAAAATACTTTTTTCATTTCTCTGTCTGTTTTTAAAAATACTCCATCCACTTAACCACCTCTGCTCCCCCAAAGCAGAGGTGTGTTTCTTTTATGGACAAATTAAAATTCGTTATAGCTTACCATTTTGTTCATATCAATAAATGTATTGTGAAGCGGATTTACAGGTGCATCATCAGCCGGGTATCCTGTCGGAAGAAGGGCAAGTATTTCCAGATTATCCGGTATTGAAAAATGACTGCGTATTTTTTCAGGATCAAATGCCATTACCCATGTTGTTCCCAGTCCGATATCCTCTGCCTGAAGCATCATATGCGTTGTTACGATGCTTGCATCAATTTCGGCAGAGTTCCTGCCGTCATATTTTCTTATATATGCCGCTTCGCTTTCATAACAGATGATAAAGCAAAGCGGTGCATTAAAGCCGTATTTTGTACACGTATTCAGCTTAGAAAGCTTTTCTTTATTATTGATTACAAGTATTCTCTGTGGTTGTTTATTAACGGCAGTGGGTGCAACAAGAGCAGCGTTTAAAATCATATCAATTTTATTCTGCTCAACCTCCTGCACTTTGAATTTTCTGCAGGAAAAGCGTTTTTTCGCTAATTCGGAAAAAGACATATAAATTTACCTCACTTTAATTTATGCCTATATAATAGCAAATATATATTAAAAACACAATAAATATATGCTTTTATTTTTTGTTCAAATCTGTTAGAATAATAACACGATTTACTTTATTGCTGAAAGGATAATTTATGGATATTACATTAAAGCTTACTCAGGAATTTTCACTGAAAGCATGGCAGGTTGAAAACGTTATAAAACTGATTGACGATGGCAATACAATTCCTTTTATTGCCCGCTACCGAAAAGAAGCGACAGGCTCGCTTGACGACCAGCTTTTAAGAAGTCTTTATGACAGATTGACTTACCTCAGAAATATGGAGGAGCAGAAGGAAAAGATTATTGCCTCAATCGAGTCACAGGAGTTAATGACGGATGAGATAAAGGCATCTATTGAAAATGCAGCAACACTTACTGAGCTCGAAGATATATACAGACCCTTCAGACCTAAGAGGAAAACACGTGCATCTGTTGCAAAGGCAAAAGGCTTGCAGGGTCTTGCAGATGCTGTATATGCGCAGGAAAAGGAAAGCAAGTCACCGTTGGAACTTGCTGAGAATTATCTGAATGAAGAGGTTGAAACCGTTCAGGATGCAATTGACGGTGCAAGGGATATTATTGCCGAAATGATATCCGATGATCCGGCAGGCAGAAAGATGATACGTTACTCCTGCAAGAATAACGGCAGCATTGTTGTAACAGGTATTAAAGAGGATTTAGGCGTATACGAAATGTACAAGGAATACAGCGAGCCTATTAAATCTATTGCCGGACACAGAGTGCTTGCAGTCAACAGGGGAGAAAAGGAAGGTTTTCTTAAGGTATCTGTTGATTTTGATAAAATTGTTGCACTCTCAATGCTGTCAAATCTTCACGTTAAAAATAATTCACCGACAACGGATGTAGTCGTTGAAGCGATTGAGGATTCCTATTCTCGTCTTATTTTTCCATCCATTGAGCGTGAAATCAGAAATACGCTGACGGATAATGCAAGTGAAAGTGCAATAGAGGTTTTTGCAAAAAATACACGTCAGCTGCTTATGCAGCCGCCAGTGAAAAATAAAATCACACTGGGACTTGATCCCGGATACAGAACAGGCTGCAAGGTTGCAGTTGTTGACGAAACAGGCAAGGTGCTGGACACCGGTGTAATCTATCCTGTTCCGCCGCATAACAAGATTGAAGAGGCTAAGAAGATTATAAAGAATCTTGTGAAAAAGCATAATGTGCAGATGTTTGCTATCGGCAACGGTACTGCGTCTCACGAAACAGAGGTTTTCGCCGCTGAGGTGATCAAGGAGCTTGACTGCGGTATAACATACATGGTTGTAAGTGAAGCAGGTGCGTCAGTTTATTCAGCATCAAAACTTGCTGCACAGGAATTTCCTGAATATGATGTTTCCTTAAGAAGTGCCGTATCCATTGCAAGACGGCTTCAGGATCCACTTGCCGAGCTTGTTAAAATTGACCCTAAGGCAATCGGTGTGGGGCAGTATCAGCACGATATGCCGCAGAATCGCCTGTCACAGGCGCTTGACGGCGTTGTTGAGGACTGTGTAAACTCAGTAGGTGTAGATTTGAATACTGCATCTGCTCAGCTTCTGAATAGGGTTGCAGGTGTGTCCTCTGCAGTTGCAAATAATATTGTCGCTTACCGACAGGAGAACGGTGCATTCACATCACGTGAACAAATTAAGAAAGTATCAAAGCTTGGACCAAAAGCATTTGAGCAGTGCGCAGGCTTCCTCAGAGTGAGTGAAAGCAAAAACGTTTTAGACAATACGGCAGTTCACCCTGAAAGCTATAGTGCCGCCAAAGAATTGCTTAAGCTCTGCAATGTGTCAGACGCTGATGTGAGAAACGGAAATGTTTCTGCAGTTCAGAGCTATGTCAAGACAGTCGGTACCTCTGCACTTGCACAGCAGCTTGGTATCGGTGAGCCTACTCTGATTGATATTACTAAGGAAATTGCAAAGCCCGGCCGTGACCCACGTGACGAGCTGCCTGCACCGCTGCTGAGAACGGATGTTATGGGCATTGACGATTTAAAGGTTGGTATGGAACTCAAGGGCACTGTAAGAAATGTTATTGATTTCGGTGCGTTTGTTGATATCGGTGTGCATCAGGACGGACTTGTTCATATTTCTCAGATAACGGATAAATATATCAAGCACCCAAGTGATGTGCTTAAGGTAGGCGATATTATTACTGTCTGGGTATTATCAGTTGATGCGGCCAAAAAGAGAATCGGTCTGACAATGAAGGCGCCTAAAAATGGAAATTAAAGTTATAAAATCAAAGCGCAAAACGATTTCACTTTCTGTTGATGATAATCTGAATGCTGTTGTGAAAGCACCATATGGCGTATCAACTGAAAAAATAAATGATTTTGTAGAGAGCAACAGAGAATGGCTGATGAAAGCAACAGAGCGTAAGAAAGCACAGCTTGAAAGAACTGACCTTACCGAAGATGAAATTATAAATCTGATTCATCTTGCTAAGGACGTTATTCCAAAGCGTGTGGAACACTATTCCAAAATAATGAATCTCTGTCCGACAGGGCTAAGAATCACAAAGGCGAAAAAGCGTTTTGGTTCCTGTAATGGAAAAAACTCCCTTTGTTTTTCCTGTTTTCTTATGAAATATCCTATGGAAGCTGTCGATTATGTTGTGGTG
>UQVI01000113.1 GCA_900544515.1 uncultured Oscillospiraceae bacterium
GAGATTCGCCTTAGTCTCGTGGGCTCGGAGATGTGTATAAGAGACAGGGATGGTGTGAATATCAATGATAACTGCGGCTCAACGCATCCTGAGGAGCTTATGCGCTTTGTTAAGGATGCAGGTCTTGATCTCGGTCTTGCCTTTGACGGTGACGCGGACAGAATGCTGGCTGTTGATGAAAACGGTGAGCTTGTTGACGGTGACAAGGTAATTGCAATCTGTTCAAAGCGAATGAAGGAAGAGGGCAGACTTGCAAAGAATACCGCTGTTGTTACTGTAATGAGTAATATGGGATTTTTTAAATTCTGCAAAGAAAATGATATTGAGTGTGCAAAAACTGCTGTAGGCGACAGATATGTGCTTGAAAGAATGCTTAAAGACGGATATAACATCGGCGGAGAGCAGAGCGGACATGTTATATTTCTTGACTATGCATCAACAGGTGACGGTGAATTATCAGGTGTTCAGCTTGTTGAAACCGTAGTTAAGTCCGGTAAAAAGTTATCAGAGCTTGCTCAGATAATGAAAGTTTATCCTCAGGTGCTGATCAATGTGACAGTTACTCCTGAAGGAAAGCAGAAATACAATAATGATGAATATATTATTTCAGCTGTTCAGCAGGCAGAAATGGAGCTTTCAGGTGAGGGACGAGTGCTTGTGCGTGTCAGCGGAACTGAGCCTCTTGTGCGTGTTATGCTTGAGGGTGCTGACATTGAACAGATTACAAAGCTCGGCAACAGCATTGCAGATGTTGTCCGTGAGCGTTTATCATAAATTTAATTTATAGGATTATTATATGAGATATACAACGGATTGGAAGGATTATGAGCTTATAGACTGCTCCTGCGGTGAAAAGCTGGAACGATGGACTAGGGAAGTATTAGTCCGTCCGGATCCTCAGGTTATATGGAAAAGTGAAAAGGAACACAGGCTGTGGTATCAGCCGTCAGCAAGATATGTGCGTTCACGTACAGGCGGAGGCAAATGGCAGGTGTATAAACGTATACCGGATGCTTGGCAGGTAAGATATAAGGACTTAACCTTTAATATAAAGACAATGGGATTCAAGCATACAGGTCTTTTTCCTGAGCAGGCAGTGAACTGGGACTATACAAGAGAGCTCATCCGTAAGTCGGGCAGAGATGATGTTAAGGTTTTAAATCTCTTTGCCTACACAGGCGGTGCAACGGTTGCCTGTCTTAAGGAGGGTGCTGAGGTTGTTCACGTTGATGCATCAAAGGGTATGGTGCAGTGGGCAAAGGAGAATGCAAAGCTCTCAGCCGTTGATCAGGAAAAGGTACGCTGGATTGTGGATGACTGTATAAAATTTGTTCAGCGTGAAATCAGACGTGGTAATAAGTATGATATCATTGTCCTTGATCCTCCGAGCTACGGCAGAGGACCTAAGGGTGAGATATGGCATCTTGAGGATAGTATCTACGACTTTGTAAAGCTGGTTGCTCAGGTGCTTTCCGACGAGCCGATTATGGTGCTTCTCAATTCGTATACAACAGGACTTTCTGCCTCTGTAATGAAATATATTCTTGATGATGTGATTACAAATACAATCGGCGGTAAGGTTGAGGCGGATGAAATAGGACTGCCGGTATCATCAAAAAATCAGGTGCTCCCGTGCGGTTCATCTGCAATCTGGACAAAGGACTAAAAAACAGATAATGAATTTAATTGAATTTAGGAATGTTGATTTTTCATATTTTGTTGATGAGGATTTAGAAGAAATCTCTTCGGAAAACAAGAATAAAGAATTAAAAGTTCTTGAGAATCTGAATCTTACAATTGAAAAAGGCACCTTTGTTGCCGTGCTCGGTCATAACGGATCAGGCAAGTCAACAATCGCAAAGCTTACCAATGGTATTCTGTTTGCCGATAAGGGACAGGTTATCGTTGACGGACAGGTTGTAAAGGATGATGATTCCATATTTGATATCAGAAAAAAGGTTGGTATGGTTTTTCAGAATCCTGACAATCAGATTGTTTCATCCATTGTTGAGGAGGACGTTGCCTTTGGTGTGGAAAATCTCGGCATTCCGTCGGACGAGTGCAGGAGAAGGGTAGACGATGCTTTGAAAACTGTAGGTATGTATGCGTACAGGGAGAAGTCACCGAGCAAGCTTTCAGGCGGACAGAAGCAGAGAGTTGCAGTTGCAGGCATTATTGCAATGAAGCCGGACTGCATCGTCCTTGACGAGCCTACTGCTATGCTTGACCCCAGCGGCAGACGTGAGGTCATAGAGACCGTAAAAAAGCTTAACCGCGAAGAGGGTATTACCATTGTGCTTATCACGCATTATATGGATGAGGCTGTGCAGGCGGACAGGGTTATCGTTGTGGATGACGGCAAAATTAAAATGGACGATACACCGCAGAATGTATTTTCAAAGGTTGATGAGGTGAAGTCACTGGGACTGGATGTTCCGCAGTCAACGGAGCTGATTCACCGTTTGGGATTAAACAGCGGTGAGACGATACTCAATTCAGATGAATGTGTGAAATTTTTAAAAACAATGCTGGGGGAAAAATAAATGGCGTTTCTCGTCTGTGAAAATTTAAAATATCTTTACAGTGTGGGCACGCCCTTTGAAACTGCAGCGATTGATAATATAAACTTTGAGGCAGAGCAGGGTGATCTTATCGGCATTATCGGTCACACTGGCTCAGGCAAATCCACTCTTATTCAGCATTTCAACGGACTTTTGCAGCCGCACAGCGGCAAGGTCTTGGTGGATGATAAGGATATTTGGTCAAAGGAAAATAAAAAGAATATCAGGCAGGTACGATTCGCCGTTGGTCTTTGCTTTCAGTACCCTGAGTATCAGATATTTGAGGAAACGGTTTATAAGGAAATCGCTTTCGGCCCTAAGCAGATGGGTCTTGACAGTCAGGAGATTGACAGGCGCGTCCGCGACAGTGCACGATTCGTCGGTGTGTCTGAGGACTTAATGCAGAAGTCACCCTTTGATTTGTCTGGCGGTCAGAAACGCAGAGTGGCAATCGCCTCGATTATTGCAATGGAGCCTAAGGTGCTTATCCTCGATGAGCCGTGCGCAGGGCTTGACCCTAAGGGCAGGGAGCGTATACTCAGACTTGTGCAGGACTATCAGCATCAGATGGGAAATACGGTTATTCTTGTTTCCCACTCAATGGAGGATGTTGCAAAAATCTGCCGCAAAGTTCTTGTTATGAATAAAGGCACTCTTGCAATGTACGGCACGGTTGACGAGGTTTATTCACATGGTGATGAGCTTAAGGCAATGGGTCTTAATGTGCCTGAAATAACGGATATTTTCCTTAAACTCAAAGCACAGGGCGTAAACTGCCGTACCAATATTTATACGGTTGAGCAGGGTGTCGCTGAAATAAAAAGACTTACGGGAGGTGCTGATTTATGATTTCCGATATCACAATAGGTCAGTATTTTCCGGGAAATTCTATTGTGCACAAGCTTGATCCGAGAATGAAAATTATTTTAATTTTTCTTCTTATTGTGTCCATATTTATATGTAAAAATATTGCAGGTCTCGGAGCAATTATTTTGTTCTCCGTTATACTTGTGCTGATATCAAAAATTCCGTTTAAAACAGTGCTTAAGAGCATTAAACCGCTGGTAGTTATCATTCTGTTAACAGCAGTGTTAAACATCTTTTACGGCAAGGGAGACGCTCTTGTTCAGCTTGGCAAGCTTCAGATTACTGCTGACGGTATTGAAACAGCAGTTTTTATGGCAGTCCGTATTATAACTCTCGTTGTAATCAGCTCTCTACTGACCTATACAACATCTCCTACAGAGCTTACCGATGCACTTGAAAGACTGCTCAAGCCGTTAAAGCTGATTAAAATTGATGTGCATTCCATCGCAATGACGATGACGATTGCACTTCGTTTTATCCCCACTCTGATTGAAGAGATTGAAAAGATTATGTCCGCTCAGAAATCAAGAGGTGCAGATTTGGAGTCAGGCAGTCTGATACACCGTGCAAAGGCTCTTATCCCTGTTCTTATCCCTCTTTTTGTTTCAGCCTTCAGACGTGCAGGTGAGCTTGCCTATGCAATGGAGTGCAGATGCTATCACGGCGGTGAGGGAAGAACGAAAATGAAGGTTATGAAATTATCTGCAAGGGATTTTCTTTCACTTGCAGCAGTAATATTATTTATGGTAATCATTGTTTTGATGAATCATTTTGTTCCGAGTATGATATGAGAAATTTGCTTTTAACAATTCAATATGACGGCAGCGGTTATCACGGCTGGCAGGTGCAGAAGAATGCTGTTACAGTACAGGAAATTTTCCAGGATGCTGTTGAGAAGGTGTTCTCACAGCGTTTGGATGTCAAGGGCTGCAGCAGGACAGATTCAGGTGTTCATGCAAATATGTACTGTCTTACGCTAAAAACAGATATGTCTATAAGCTGTGAGGGGGTGGTCTTGGCTCTGAATACAAAGCTGCCGGATGATATAAGCGTGATTGACTGTCGTGAGGTATCAGAGGATTTTCATCCTCGTTATTCCTGCAAATCAAAGGAATATGTTTATAAGCTTTATAACGGCAGAATAAGAAATCCCTTTTATGCGAAATACGCTTATCATTACCGCTATAAAATAGATGCCGAATATCTTAACAAAGAATGTAAGGCGTATATCGGCACATATGATTACAGTGGCTTCTGCTCTTCAAAAAGTGATGTGGAGGATACGGTTAGAACTGTCAGAAACTTTGAGGTCTGGCGTGAAGATGATATGGTTTGTTTCAGGGTTGAGGCAGATGGATTTCTTTATAATATGGTACGAATTATGGTCGGCACTCTTCTTTTTGTGGCTGAGGGTAAAATAAAAGAAGGCGAGCTTATTAACGTTATAAAATCAAAAGACAGAAAAAAAGCAGGTAAAACCGCTCCCCCTCAGGGTCTTTACCTTAATAGAATTCATTATTGACAGGTGGCATTATGGCTGATAATCAACGTGAGATGGAACGCCGTGAAAAGCGTGCCAGAAAGGACAGACGGCATAAAAGAGTTATTTGGATACTTATTGCCGTAGTTGTTCTTGTTCTCATCATTATGAAGGTTTGTGAAATAAATATAAATTCAGTAAAGGATCATTTTACTGATGCAGAGGGTAAATTTACCTTGACCGACGGTGTTACGCAGGATCATTTTCCGTATAACATTGATTCGTCACAAAATGTATCCCTTGTAAATATTAATAATCAGTTGGGTATTCTTACTCCAAGCAGCTTTACCGTTTTGAACAGTAAGGATGCTGTAAGCGAATATGTATTTGAACACGGCTATTCCAATCCTGTGCTGGAGACTGCAGGCATATATTCTTTGGTCTATGATCAGGGAGCTAAGGCATACCGCCTTGATACAGCCGGCGGTGCAGTTTATGAGGAGGATATACCAAATTCAATTCTGTGTGCAGATGTTTCCAAAAACGGTACGGTGGCCATAGCTTCAACATCTAGGGAGAAACTGTGTGATATAACAGTGTATTCAAAGTCTTTGAAGAAAGAGTTTGAAATCAGTACGTCAGCAGGCTATATTATTGATATTGAGCTCAGTGATAATGGCAAGAATGTTGCAGCAGCAGTTGTATCAGGTGAAAACGGTAACCTTAAGACTTCTGTATATGTCTACAGCCTTTCACAGGGTGCTGATGATGTAAAGCCTGTTGTATTGCCGCAGGGCAGTGTTCTTGACATCAGTTATTACGGAAGCAATATTTTGGTAATCGGTGACAGCTATGCAGGAATTATCAAAAAAGGCGAGAAATATGAGGATATTTACGCCAAAGATAAAATAAGCACACGCTGTATCACCTGTCTCTTATACACATCTCCGAGCCCACGAGACTAAGGCGAATCTC
>UQVI01000114.1 GCA_900544515.1 uncultured Oscillospiraceae bacterium
GCTCGGAGATGTGTATAAGAGACAGTCTTTTAACTCTGATTTTGTTTGGTGGCAGTGCTGACAGCCTGACCTTTTCATTTTACGGTCTGGCATTAAAATACAGCAGTCCGCTTTCAAGAATAAAGGAATTTTTCGTTATTCTTTCAGGGCCTGCTGTGAATTTGATTTTATATCTTATTTTAAAGGATGACATCAATCTAATACTCTTTTGTCTGAATATTTTACCAGTCTATCCATTGGATGGCGGCAGAATACTCAATCTGTATTCTTATCGCATTTCCAATGCCGTAAGCAAGGTGTTTTTGATTCTGATCATTATATTATCATTTTATATGATCATTGCGTATAAATCATTTTCAATGCTGCTTATTGCTGTTTATCTGACAGCATACAGTATTATGTATTAGTTTAAGTATTTGAGGTTTGTATGAAAAAGGAAGTTGAAAAATTATTACAATATGTTCAGAAGCCGGCACGTTATATAGGCGGCGAGCTGAATGCTGTTATGAAGGATAAGAAAAGTATTGATATACGCTATGCCTTTTGTTTTCCTGATACATATGAAATCGGTATGAGCCATTTGGGTATGAAAATACTTTATGGGCTTGTTAACGAAAGGGAAGACGCTTGGTGTGAGCGAGTATTTGCTCCCGATAACGATATGGAGGAGCAGCTCAGAAAAAACAATGTACCCTTGTTTGCACTGGAAAGCGGAGATTATATCAAGGATTTTGATATGATAGGCTTCACGCTTCAGTATGAGCTTTGTTATACGAATGTACTGAATATGCTTGATTTGGCAGGAGTACCTCTTAAAAGCAGTGACAGAAAGGATTTGACACCTATTATTGCTGTCGGCGGTCCGTGCTGCTGTAACCCTGAGCCTATAACGGATTTTGTTGATATCGTGTTTTTAGGTGAGGGTGAGGAAAGCACAAACGAGGTTATCGACCTTTTAAAGGAATGTAAGAAGAAGGGGGCAAGCAAACAGGATTTCCTGCTTAAAGCAAAGGATATTACAGGTGTATATGTTCCTTCATTCTATACAGACAGCTATAATGAGGACGGCACATTAAAATCTCTGACAGCTGAAAACGGTGCTCCTGATAAGGTGAAGAAATCCATTATTTCCGATATGGACAAGGTTTATTATCCAAAGGAATTTGTAGTGCCGTATATCAATATCGTACACGACAGAGCTGTTGAAGAAATCTTTCGCGGTTGTATAAGAGGCTGCCGTTTCTGTCAGGCAGGCTTTATTTACAGACCAATACGCGAAAAGAGTGTCGATACAATCAATAAACAGTGCAAGGCTTTGATTGAATCCACAGGCTATGATGAGATTTCACTTTGTTCTTTATCAACCTCAGACCACAGTGATGTAAACAAAATGCTTACCACACTTATTGACTGGACCGTGAAAGAAAACATCAATCTTTCTCTTCCGAGTCTCAGAGTGGACAATTTCTCCGATGAGCTTGTTGAACAGCTGAATAAGGTGAGAAGAAGCGGTCTGACTTTTGCTCCTGAGGCAGGCACACAGAGACTGCGTGATGTTATAAATAAGAATGTAACGGAGGAAGAGGTTTTAAAGACCTGTACAAAAGCCTTCGACAACGGCTGGACATCTGTTAAGCTCTATTTTATGATGGGTCTGCCTACGGAAACTATGGAGGATATAAAGGGTATTGCAGATCTGGGTATGGAGGTGATTCATGCCTTCTACAATAATCCGAACAGACAGAAGGGAACCGGTGTTCAGGTTTCCATTTCCTGCGCGTCCTTTATACCAAAGCCTTTCACACCATTTCAGTGGGAGCCTGAGGACAGTATGGAATCACTAAAAGAAAAGCAGAAATATCTTCTTGAGTGTGTGCCGACTAAAAAGATCAAGGTGTCCTATCATGAAACACCGACATCTCTTCTTGAGGGTGTTCTGGCTCGTGGTGACAGGCGTCTGGGCAAGGTTATACTGCGTGCCTTTGAGCTTGGCTGTAAATTTGATTCTTGGGACGACCAGTTCAATTTTGATGCCTGGATGCAGGCCTTTGAGGATAATGGTATTGACCCTCATTTCTATACACACAGAAGAAGGGCGTTTTCAGAGCTTCTTCCATGGGATCATCTTGATTTCGGTGTCAGCAGAAAATTTCTTGAAAATGAGAATAAAAAAGCACATATGAATCAGACAACACCTCACTGCAGAATTCACTGTGCTGGCTGCGGTGCCAATAAGCTGAACGGAGGTAAGTGTGATGCGAGAGGTTAGACTCCGTTTTTCAAAAGAGGGACGATTGAAATATATAAGCCATCTTGATATCAATAGGGCAATGGCAAGAGCCTTTAACCGTGCAGGTATTCCGCTTTGGTATACGGAAGGCTTTAATCCTCATGCGTATATGAGCTTTTCACTTCCTCTTTCACTGGGTGTTGAAAGCCTTTGTGAAAGTGTTGATATAAGGGTTATTGGGGAAATAAGCAATAATGAAATAAAAAGACGTATGAATGATGCTCTTCCTGCTGATTTAAGAATCATTGATGTTTATGATGATTTTCGTGACTGCAGTGAGATTGCTTACTCTGATTATGTTTATAAATTTCAGTTTAACGATAATGAGACTGCTCTTGAAAAAATCAAAGAAGTTCTGGAAAGTGAAGAAATACTTGCTTTGAAAAAGGGTAAGCAGGGGAGAAAAAGAGTCCTTAAGGAAACAGATATTAAAAAGTTTATTGATAGATTTTCAGTTTCAATAAGAGATGATATAATCGTGCTTAATGTAAGACTTATGGCAGGAACTGAAAAAAATTTGAATCCTTCACTTCTGTTTGATACAATCATAAGACTCATTGATATGGATTATGAGTGGAAAAGTATATCGAGGATGAATCTTCTTGATAAAAATTATAAAGAATTCAGGTAAAAAACACTTGCTTTTTTCACATAAGTATGTTATTATATTCCAGCATTTATTCCGTTGTATCTCTTGCAACGCGTTAAGATGCCCAATGTGTGAGCATTTAAGAAGATGGTCCGCTTTCAGTAATTGATATGAACATCTCATAAAAAATTAGGAGGAAGAAAAATGGACGCACTTAAGTTAATTGAAAAAGACAGCATTAAAGCAGAACTTCCCAAGTTCAATATCGGTGATACAGTAAAGGTATCTGTAAACATTCGTGAGGGTTCTCGTGAAAGAATCCAGATGTTTGAGGGTACAGTTATTGCCATTAAGGGTTCTGGTATTTCAAAGACATTTACCGTTCGCCGTTTATCATACGGTGTAGGTGTTGAAAGAGTTTTCCCAATGCATTCACCAAATGTAGTTGATGTACAGGTTGTTCGTTCAGGTAAGGTTCGCCGTGCTAAGCTTTATTATCTTCGCGACCGTGTTGGTAAGGCTGCAAAGGTTAAGGAAAATATTCAGTAATCTATTTTTAATAATCAACAAAAAGCCATGCAAGAGTCTATCTTGTGTGGCTTTAAATTTTATTTTCTATTTTTAATTGATAAATATTTAACAAACTCTTGACTTTTTCATTGTACAATGCATATAATATTATTATATATTTTGCTCGGAATTTTGTGAAAAAAGTAAGGGTTGTATTGTAATGAGAAAGACTGTATCAATTGTACTGTCGGCAGTGATAGTTTTGTCAAGTCTGATTATCGGATTCAGCTGTATTACAATGAACACAAATCAGTTGATGAGGAAAAGGGAAATTGATAATTTCTGGCGGCAGTTATCTGAGTTTGATGGGGAAATTACAAACAGATTAATTGTCAGAAGTAAAAAGGAAATTGATTTGCTTAATGCTGTTGATGTGGCATCTGGGTATGAAAATACATATTTTCTTCAGTTTAAAGATGAAGAAGACCTGCTTGACGCATATAATTATTATAATGCGCTTGATTATGTTGACTCTGTTAAACGTGAAACTGCTATGAAAACAGATGCTTCACCTGCCTTGTCAGATACAAAATGTTATGGCACTGCGAACAGTAATATTGACGATGCTTTAAAATTAATTAATACATATTATGATGATTTGCCTGAAATAAAAATCGGTGTAATTGATACCGGAGCAGAGAATAGTGAGCTTATGGGGGACAGACTGATCGGCGGATACGACTCTCTGCCTGATGAAGACGCTCATGGTTCATATGTAGTCGGAACAATCTTTTACAATACACCTGATAATGTGAAGATTTATTCCTATAAGGCCGGTAATGGTACAACTATAGGGGCAGAAGCGGCAACCGCAGCAGTAAAAAAAGCGGTCAGTGATGGGTGCAAAATAATAAATATGAGCTTTGGCGACGAAAACGGTGATATAAGCCTTCACAATGCGATTATCAGTGCGTCAGCTAAAGGTGTGATATTTATTGCATCAGCAGGCAATGATGGTAAAAATTTATCTCTTTATAATCAATATCCTGCTGAATATGCTGAGGTTCTTGCCATTGGTAATATGACTGCTTCAAGGGCACTGTCGCCTACAAGTAATTATGGCACAGGGATTTTTAGCTATGTTACAGGTACATCTGTAAGAACAAATTTCAGAGGCGAGGACGTTTATTGGGGCGGAACATCAGCCGCAGCGCCGATGTTTACCTCAATTGTTGCTGATATCCTTTCCGTTAATCCCAAATTATCCTTGATTGAGATTAAACGCAGTATTCAGAATACAGAGATGTCACCCAATGAAGATAATACTTCGCGCAATATGCCTGATGCTTATGCTGCTATAAAGTCGATTACCGGTAAGGAGCTGCCGTCGGTAAAGCTGGATTATGCTGTAACTGAAAATGAGCTGACAGGGTGTAGTGATATCACTTTTTCCTGCGATAATGGTGCAAACATTTATTACTATCTGAGCTCTGGTGGAGATACGGTTTATCCTATTGATACAGAGAGTTTGCAATATCATCACAGATATGAAAGCGGAACAACCGTTTCACTTGATGACAAGTATGTTATAAATGCAGTTGCATATTCTGACAATAAGAAAAAGAGTGAGCTGCTTCATATAACTGTACCTGATTACGATAACAATGACTACTGCTTTTCATCTGCCGCAAATACAATAAAGTACTGTCGCGTAGATGATAAAACTATTTATGTTCCTGAAACAATTGAAGGAGTATCGGTAAAAAAAATAGGTGATTTTTGCTTTTCGGGGAATAGAACTGCTGAGATTATCGTCCTCCCTGATTCAGTTAAGCAAATAGGGCAGTATGCCTTTTCAAATTGTCCTAACCTTAAAAAGGTTGTAGCACCCGGAGTTACAATCTGCGGTAGATATTCCTTTCAGAATTGCCGGAATCTGAAGGAGGTAATTATGCCTCTTGACACTACAACATATACCGGTATGTTCAAAAACTGTACCTCCTTAATCATTGCACAGATAGGTGCTAAGGATTATCTGACCAGCCGTTATAATAAAGCCTTCGAAGGCTGTGAAAATATTATAAATTATAATTTTATGAATCAGAGCTTCTTTTTTGACAAAATGATTAACGGCAATTTTGTTTATAAGCTAAGTGATGACGGCAAATCTATTTTTGAATCACCTGATGAAATTTTATTTTTATGGGACAGCTATTATATAAACAGAAAACCACAAACATCAGGCTTTGATATTTTCGGACGCTTTGATTCAACTGCTCTTTTTGATATCAATAAGGACGGTATTGTCAATGCAAAGGATTACGCTATTATCAGACAGGCAGCAGAAAAATATTAATTTTTACGGATTGCACATTGATTTTGTGCAGTCCGTTTTTATTTGATATAATATAATGTTTCTGTCTCTTATACACATCTGACGCTGCCGACGACTAGTCGAGTGTAGAT
>UQVI01000115.1 GCA_900544515.1 uncultured Oscillospiraceae bacterium
GAGATTCGCCTTAGTCTCGTGGGCTCGGAGATGTGTATAAGAGACAGTTTCAGGCTGTTGGATTTTAGTCTGCCAAACTATATACAAAAACATTTATGCATTAGAGGTAAACAGATATGGAAAATTCACCGGTTACTGCAATCATTGTCGGAGCAGGTCATCGAGCATTGGTATACAGCGAGCTTGCCAAAACAAATCCGGAGCTGTTAAAAATCGTCGGTGTTGCCGACCCGAATCCTGTAAGACGCAAGCACTGTATGGAATACTTCGGCTTCAGTGAGGATATGTGCTTTAAATCTGCACAGGAGCTTGCAAAAAAAGGCAGACTTGCAGATACAATTATCAACGGAACTATGGATGAACAGCATATTGAAACAGCTGTACCTCTGCTCAATGCAGGCTATGATATGCTGCTTGAAAAGCCTTTTGCAGTAAATGAAAAGGAAATGCGTGAGCTTGTTGACTGTGCAAAAAAGAATAACTCTAAGGTTATGATTTGCCATGTGCTGAGATATACACCATTCTATTATGGAATCAAGGAACGTGTTGCGAAGGGTGAAATCGGTGACATCATTAATATTCAGACAACGGAGCACGTTTCCTATCATCACCTTTCAACATCATACATCAGAGGCAAATGGGCAAATTCAGACAAATGCCACACAACCATGCTTCTTGCAAAATGCTGTCATGATATTGATCTTATGATGTGGTTTATGAGTGAAACAAAGCCTGTTTCCATTTCCTCCTTTGGCAGCAAGTATCAGTTCAAGCCTGAGAATGCGCCTGAGGGTGCAGGAACAATCTGTATGAAGGACTGCCCTTATGTAGACACCTGTGATTTCTCCACAAAGCGTCTTTATATTGATCATCCGGACAGATGGGCATTCTATGTATGGGATAAGCTTGAGCACATTGAAAATCCTACAATTGAGGATAAAATTGCACTGATGAAGAGTGACAGTCCATACGCAAGATGCATTTATAAATGTGACAACAATGTTGTAGATCATCAGTCCGTGCTTGTTAACTTTGCAAGCGGTGCAACAGGCACACACAATATGGTCGGTGGCTCATCACAGTCACTCAGAAAAATACATATTATCGGCACTAAGGGGGAGATTTACGGCAACTTTGAGGAATCAAAATTCTATGTTTCAAAAATCAATCCATCACCTGATGCACATAATGAGGAATGCGATATTGAAGAGGTTGACCTGAATGTTACAGGCGATATGGTCGGTGCATACGGCGGACACGGCGGCGGTGACGAAAGACTTACTGCTGACTTTGTAAAGTTTATCAAGGGTGAAAATCCAAGTCTTGCCTGCACATCTATTTTTGATTCCGTTGCAGGTCATCTCTGCGTTTACCTGGCTGATGAGTCAAGAGAAAACGGCGGCAAACCAATTGAGGTTCAGTTAAACTGACATAAGAATTTTTATATAATAAATAGTAGAAAAACAGAACGTTATAAAGCTGCAGACAGTTTCATAACGTTCTGTTTTTTTGAAAATTATTTTACATAAAGTGAATATGGACTATTGCTTTCTGCACTGTGAAACGCAGTTCTTTTAAATGGTGCATTATGATTCAGAGCACTTTCGATAAGTCTTTTTGTGAGCTCAGGAACATCGTTATGCTGCAAGGCTTCATTAACATCAAGCCAGACAACTTCACTGTTTTCATCGCAATCGGATTTCGGCTGACCGCTGATATAATCTGCTGTGAAAGCCACATACCAATCGTGGGAATTGAATCTTATACCAATTATATCCTTTGGCTCGATGGTAATTCCTGTCTCTTCAAGATATTCCCTTTTTACTGCCTCCTGCGGAGATTCACCAACATTGACATACCCTCCGGGAATAATCAGCTTTCCCTTACCTGCACCATATGTATGTCTGCCAAGCAGGACTTTATTATCTTTAATAACAACAGCAGTAACAGACTGCTGCCAATTTGTATTACCATTTTCCATTAAATGATTGTACCTCCGCCAAGCACAATATCCTCATCATACAGAACAACTGCCTGACCCTTTGTAATTGCTCTCTGCGGTGCATCAAAAACAATTTTCGCCCTGCCGTTCTCCAAAATATATGCAGTTGCTGGCTGTTCCTTCATATTATACCTTACACGTGCTTTACACTTTATTTCTTTTGCAGGGTCAGGAATAAGCCAGTTAAAATCATCTGCCGTTAAAGTATCCGAGAACAGCTCTTCATTGGTACACAGAGTAACTGTATTATGATTTATATCCTTATCGGCAACATACATCGGCTTTCCGAAAGCAACGCCAAGTCCCTTTCGCTGACCATTTGTATATCGGATTATTCCCTGATGCTGACCGAGTACATTCCCCTGCTTGTCAATAAAATTGCCTGCAGGATATGTTTTACCATTATAGCCCTCAATAAAGGCGGCATAGTCGCCGTCAGGCACAAAGCAGATATCCTGGCTGTCCTTTTTTCTTGCATTCAAAAAGCCTTGCTCTTCTGCAATTTCTCTGATTTCAGCTTTGGAATATTCACCAAGCGGTAAAAGAATATGCGAAAGCTGATTCTGTGTTAAGGAATAGAGCACATAGCTTTGGTCCTTTGTATCATCAACTGCTTTTTTCAGATAAAACCAGCCGTTCTTTTCAACAACCTTTGCATAATGGCCGGTTACAACATAATCGTATTCAAGCTCCTCCATTCTCTGAAACAACTTTTTGAACTTGAGGTATCTGTTGCAGTCAATACAAGGATTGGGCGTACCACCGTTTTCATATGTGCTGATAAATTTATCTATTACCTTTTCCTTGAATTCGTCCTTAAAATTGAAAACATAATACGGCATTGAAAGACGTCTTGCAACCGCACGTGCATCCTCGATATCATCAAGGGAGCAGCAGGTCTTTTCTTTACTGACGGAAATATCCTCGTTATCATAAAGCTTCATTGTTGCGCCGATACAGTCAAAGCCTTTTTCTTTCATAAGAAAAGCGGCAACGCTGGAATCAACGCCACCGCTCATTGCGATAATTGCTTTTTTACACATAATACTTTTCCTAACCAAGCCTTATCATTTCATCAATACATCTTTTTGCACCCTGATAAATTTCTTCATCAAGGGTGATTTCCTCACCGAATTCACCCTTACAGCAATTCAGAACATCGACGAGTGTTGTTGCTTTCATATTGTGACAGATGCAATCCTTTGAAAGCGGATAGAATTTCTTATCAGGGCACTCAAGCTGAAGATGTGTCACAATACTGTTTTCAGTGCCGATAATAAATTCCTTTGCATTACTCTGCTTTGCAAAATTCATAATACCTGTAGTCGAGCCTGCATAGTCAGAAAGAGCCACAACCTCAGGCTTACATTCAGGGTGAACAAGAAACAGTGCGTCAGGATGTTCTGCTTTCGCCTTTGTCACATCGTTAGCAGACATTTTTGCGTGTGTTGGGCAGCCGCCGTTCAGGAGTTTGAAATTCTTTTCAGGGAGCTGCTTTGCAATCCAGTCGCCTAAATTACAATCCGGAATAAAAAGTATATTATCATTTTCAATTTTTTTACAAATATTAAGAGCCGATGAGGATGTAACACAGACATCACAGATTGTTTTCAGCTCACTGGTAGTATTTATGTAAGCCACAACCGTATAATCAGGATACTGCTCCTTAACCTGTGCAATCACTTCCCTGTCCATCATCTCAGCCATAGGACATCCTGCGTCAGGATTAGAAAGTATAACCTCTTTATCAGGTGAAAGAATTTTAACGGTTTCGGCCATAAAACGCACACCGCACATTATAACTGTTTTATTTTTAACCTTTGAAGCCTCAACGGAAAGTGCAAAGGAATCACCCACAAAATCAGCAACCTCCAGTATTTCAGGTGACTGATAGCAATGAGCTAAAATACAAATATCGTTTTCTTTTTTTAACTTAATAATCTCTTGCTGAATATCCTTAATCATTTAATGTTCTCCGCAGCATTCACAGTTGCCCTCACAAAACTGTGAAGGGTCATAGGAAATGCCTTTCTTATCGTAATAATTCATGACTGCCATTTTGACAGCCTCTTCTGCAAGAACGGAGCAGTGAACTTTAACAGCAGGCAAACCATCAAGAGCCTCAACAACTGCCTTGTTGGTCAGCTCAAGTGCTTTATCAACAGGCTGTCCTTTTATCATCTCTGTAGCCATTGAGCTTGATGCAATGGCGGATGCACAGCCAAAGGTGTTGAACTTAACATCCTCGATAATACCGTCGTCAGACACCTTGATATATATTTTCATTATATCTCCGCATTTCGCGTTGCCGACTTCACCTACACCGTCTGCATTCTCAATTTTACCAACATTTCTTGGATTTGTAAAGTGGTCCATCACTTTTTCTGAATAAAGAGCCATAATTATTTTTCCTCACTTGTAATTTTTTCCCACACAGGGGATATGGAACGCAGGTACGACACTACCTCAGGAACGGATTTTATAATATGCTCCATTTCCTCCATCGTGTTATACTCGCTGATTGAAAGACGAAGAGAGCCGTGTGCAATCTCGACAGGAACACCGATTGAAAGCAATACGTGAGACGGGTCCAGGCTGCCGCTGGTACAGGCTGAACCGCTGGAGGCACATATTCCCCTCATATCAAGCAGCAGCAAAAGACTTTCGCCCTCAATGCCTTCAAAGCACATATTGAGCGTACCCGGAAGATGATGTGACAAATCGCCGTTGATTCTGCTGCGTTCAATCCCCTGTAATCCGTCAATAAGCCTGTCACGCATTGCTGAGACCTTTTTTGCATTTTCGTCAAGATGCTCAACCGCCTCTTTAAGTGCTGCAGCCATACCGATAATAGCAGGCATATTCTCTGTTCCTGCGCGCTTGCCTCTTTCCTGTGCACCGCCTTCAATCATATTCTTTAAAGGTATGCCTGATTTCACATAAAGAAAACCGATACCCTTTGGTCCGTGAAATTTATGAGCCGATGCCGACAGCATATCAACATTCATATCGTTTACATGAACAGGTATATGACCCACAGCCTGCACCGCGTCTGTATGAAACAAAACACCCTTTTTCCTGCAAATCTCAGCAATTTCAGCTATAGGCTGAACTGTACCAATCTCGTTATTTGCAGTCATTATGGTAACAAAACAGGTATCCTCTGTAATTGCATTTTCAACGTCCTCAGGCTTTACAATCCCCTCTGAATACACATCAAGCAGTGTTACAGAAAAGCCTTCCCTTTCAAGAGCTGACAATGTATGCAAAACGGCGTGATGCTCAAACTTTGATGAGATAATATGCTTTTTACCTTTTTTCGCACCGATATATGCCGCTGTTCTGATAGCTTGATTATCTCCCTCACTTCCGCCTGAAGTAAAATATATTTCTCTTGGCTTTGCACCGATTAAATCAGCAATATCCTCACGAGCCTGCTCAAGGTATTCCTTCGCCTGCTGACCTGCCGTATGGAGGGAGGACGGATTTCCATAAATTTCTTTCATAAACGGCATCATTGCATTTAAAGCTTTTTCGCTTAATTTTGTTGTTGCCGCATTATCTGCGTAAACCTTCATATTTTATTACCTACCTTTTCAATAGGAAATGATAGCACTAATATCCTACTTTGTCAATAGGTTATATATCTGTCTCTTATACACATCTCCGAGCCCACGAGACTAAGGCGAATC
>UQVI01000116.1 GCA_900544515.1 uncultured Oscillospiraceae bacterium
TTCGCCTTAGTCTCGTGGGCTCGGAGATGTGTATAAGAGACAGAAATGATACTATATATGTTTGAAGGCATATAAAAATTTTTACGGGTGAAATAAATATATGAAAAAATTCTTTAAATTCGTTTTTGTAATTGCGCTTGCCTTTTGCCTGCTTTACGCATACAATGCCCACACGAACGGAGAGCTTGTGCAGACAATTGATAAGCTGACAATGATAAAGGAAACGGAAACAACCATTCCCACAACAAAAAATAAAAGCACTGTCACACTTGCTGATACATTGAATTCAGCTCTGACAGATGAGGAACAAAAAGCATTTGACATCATATACAATGGTTTGAGCACTCACAAATCCTCCGTTAACATTTACCAGAATATAGAAACGGACAGAATATTTGAGCTTGTGGAGCTTGTTCTCTCACAGCATCCTGAAATTTTCTGGACAAAGGGTGACTGCACATTTTCAAACAGCGGCAGGCTGACCTTTAAATATGCATACTCCTATGAACAGGCTCAGGAAAAGGCTCTGCTGATTGAAAAAAAGGCGGATGATATTTTAAAGACAATGGATTCCAAAAGCAGTGACTATGAAAAATCACTTGCACTGTTTGACTATATCACAATGCATACAACCTATGCCTATGATGAGGCTGCGGATATAAACAATTATTGTGAAGTGTCAACCATTGAGGGTGTTTTCCTGAACGGTAAGGCCGTTTGCTCAGGGTATTCAAAAGCATATCAGTATCTTTTGACCCTTTGCGGTATGGATGCCATTACCATATCCGGCTATGCCAACACGCCAAACGGCAGTGAAAATCACGCCTGGACTGCTCAGGTAATAGACAATGAAATTTATTTTTCAGATGCAACCTGGGGCGACGGCTTTGAAAAAAACAAAGGCAGCAATTCCGTAAGCCATATATTTTTCCTGATGAATTCTGAGGAGCTGGAAAAAACACATAGCTGCAACGATAATTTTTCCGCCATAAAATCCACAGGTAAAAACAATTATTTTGTAAGACAGGGATTATATTTTGAAAAGTACAGTCAGCCTGACATCAGAAACCGTATAAAAAATGCCTTTGAAGCTAATGAAAACGATATACAATTAAAATTTGCAAATGCGCAGGAATATAAAACTGCCAAAGAAAGTCTGTTTGATAATCAGGGAATATATTTTATACTGAAAACAATTGATCCCCTGTCAAAGAAAATAAAAACGGACACCATTAAATATAACAATGATGATGAGCACAACACCATTACAATCTTCTTTTCAGAAAAAGAATAAATAAAAATGAAAAAAGGTATTGACAAATGAGTTAGTTTGTGCTAACCTATAGTCAGTTAGTAAAAGCTAACTTTTACTCCTTAAGTTAATAAAAAACCGCAGACATTTAACCACCTATATCAAACTTCTGAGTCTGCGGTTTTTTATTTTATAGTTTGGTAAACTATCATAAATTGCACTGTTTAACACGAAAGCTCATTTTCGTGTTCTTTTTTCTTGATGAACCTTTCATTCGTTATTGATATCCTCAAGGGCAATGCGGACCGCCTCCACCACAAAAGCGGTGAAGGTGCAGTCTTTGCCTACAATCATATTTTCAACCTGGTCAATGATATCATTGGGGAATCGTACGCTCTTACTTGTCGTCGGCGGTGTTACAGGTATCTTGAATTTTCTCATATTTTTACCTCGAAAGATAGTCTTTAATATATAATAGTCACAATCTGTCTAAATGTCAATAGTCAATTTCTGACTACTATAATAAGTATTGAGGTGATTATTAATGTTTAATTTAAGATTAAAAGAGTTAAGAGAATTTACAAATCCGCATTTAACACAGGAAGCAGTAGGCAAACACATAGGAATGTCACAGCGAAAAATCAGCAGATTAGAAACAGGTTCTATAAATCCAACACCTGATGAAATTGTAACGCTTTGCAAATTTTATAATGTATCTGCAGATTATTTATTAGGTATAACAAATACGTATAAGGAAATACCAAAAGAATAATTATGAATTTTCCAAAACGAAAACCGACAAGGTTAGCAAATTTTGATTACAGTACAAACGGTGCGTATTTTATTACGATATGTACCAAAAACAAGAAACACATATTTGGCACCGTAGAGGCGGATTCCATATCCGCCCCCTACGATAAGCGAAGTGATTCAAGTGTTTAAACGGCGAACAACAAAAGAATATATAAATTTAGTTAAACAGGGAGTTTTACCCCCTTTTGATAAATCAAATCTGGCAGCGTTCTTTCTACGACCACATCATACGCAATGAGCAGGATTATAACGAAATATGGCAGTACAGTAAAAACAATCCTCAGAAGTGGAGCGAGGACAGATTTTACAGCATGGATAAAAAAGCAAAGCCCTCAACTGAGCGTTGAGGGCTTTATTTTTATATCTTCAGAATTGCGGTTGCCAGGCAGAAATAAATCAGCAGTGACAATGCGTCCATAACCGTTGTGATGAACGGTGATGAAATTACCGCAGGGTCAAGCTTCATTTTCTTTGCCAATATCGGGAAGGTACAGCCAACCATCTTAGCAAAGATGACTTCAATAACAAGTGTAAGGCTGATAACCAAATCCACCCACACCGTGATATCACTCATACCAAGCAACGACCTGTCAATAAGCCAAATCTTAACAAAATTAACGACAGCAAGCGTAACACCGCATACGATACCCACACGGAATTCCTTCCATAAAACCTTGAAGATATCCTTATAATCCACTTCCTTAAGAGAAAGAGCACGGATAATAACGGCGCTCGCCTGTCCGCCGGCATTACCGCTTGTTCCTGTAAGCATAGGAACGAATGAGGTAAGGACAATCAGTGCAGAAAGCTGATTCTCAAACGCATTGATAATCATACTTGTAAAGGTAGCACTGACCATAAGGCAAAGCAGCCAGATAATTCTTGATTTCCAGGTTTCAAAAATACCCATTTTAAGATAAGGCTTTTCATTGGGCATAATCGCGTTCATCTTATGGATATCCTCAGTATTCTCATCAACCAATACGTCCATAGCATCGTCGACGGTGATAATACCTACCAGCCTCTGCTCCATATCCACAACCGGAAGTGCAAGGAAATCGTACTTGCTGAGTAAATCCGCTGCGGTCTCCTGGTCATCGTGTGTATTGATATAGATAACATTCGTCTCCATTAGGTCTTCAATTTTTACATCATTCTCATGGAGCAGCAATTCCTTGACGGTTGTTACACCGATAAGGTGCCTTGACTCATCCGTAACATAGCAGGTATAAATTGTTTCCTTATCCACACCTGTACGCCTGATACGCTTAATCGCATCCTCAACCGTATTTGTTTTTTTCAGATCCACAAACTCCGGTGTCATAATGGAGCCTGCACTGTCCTCAGGATATTTAAGCAGTGTATTGATAGATGCTCTTGTCTGTGCATCCGTATTTTTCAGAATTCTCTTTACAATTGTGGCGGGCATTTCCTCAATGATATCAACGGTATCATCCAGGTAAAGCTCGTCAAGCACCTCTCTGATTTCCATATCGGAAAAGGCTCTGATGATTGCCTCCTGCGAATCATTATCAAGCTCAACAAAGGTTTCCGCCGCTTCCTCCTTAGGCAGCAGACGGAACAGAAGAATCTGTCTGTCTGATTCAAATTCATCAAAAAGCAGAGCAACGTCCACCGGATTCATTTCGGTAAGTATTGCTTTGATTTCAAGATATTTTTTGTCAGAATACAGGGAGACTATCTTTTCTCTGATTTCTTCCATTTCCATTTCTTCTATATTCATAAAAGCGCTCCCCCTTCTTCAATTTAAACTTTTACATTATTTCAAAATCATTCCACCGGACTGTAGAACGGCTTTTCATCCTTATCATACGGATTAACTGCAATTCTTCTTGTTACCGCAAACAATAACGCAATCACAATGATTCCGCCGATTACAGCACCGACGGTAATTAAAAATTCCGGCTTCTGGTAAAGACGTGTACCGTCAACAAAGGATTTAAAATCAGGGCTTTCCATTTCAGCCTTTACCTGCTCTGTCGTTTTATCAACACGCTTGATATCAAGAAGATACTCCCTCTTGCTGCCGTCAGAAGCAATGGAGTAAAGTGTAATTTTCGGTGTCTGCTCATCATCAAGCGTAAGCTCAACAGGTGCACAATATGCCTGAATATCCTGTGTTACAGGCGTAATCTCAAGCTGCGTCAAATCGGAAGGGATATAAAGCTTATACGCCGTATCCTCATCATTCAGTGCAGGAGAAAGCTCACCGTATGTACAGTAAATATTTGAAAGCAGATTGTTGCTGTTTATCTCATACTGAGCAGGATTTGTGTAGCTGAAATTATAAATTGTAGTTCCCCAATCGTACTGCAATGTCACAGTCAATCCTGTCTGATGATTGGTATCATCATATACGTATGTAACAAAAATATCCGCCTCGCCTTTAATCTGATAGCTTTCAAGCGTTGGTGAAACATCATTGTTTTCAAGCACTAAACCGTATTCCCTTACATCGGCTTTGAATTCATCTTTAAGCTCAGCATTTTTAAAGCTGATTGATGTCAGCACAGGTGCACTGTCCTCAGCAAAAGCCTGAAATGGCACAGCGAGCTGACAAATGCATAGTGCAAGCATTAGAAACGAACTGATTTTTCTCCTCATAAAATCACCCTTATTCTGTGATACTGTAATTTATATTGCTATGATTATCAAGATAATCCTTAACCTTATTCTTATCCTTTGCTGTTATGTTAAAGATTATATTGTCACCGCTGATGTCCTTTGTCTTTTCTTCCCATTCCTTCTGAATGGCTTTTGCATTATCCGCGCTGATTGTAACGGAAACCCCTTCAACCAGTCTGATATCACTTCCGAAATCGTTATACAGCCTTTCAGCTAATATCTTAAAGCCGTCCTTATAATTTCCGCTGATATCCTCAGGCAAATCACAGTTGTCAAGAATGAATACTGTTACACCCATTCCCTTAACCTCTTCTATTATACCCTTAATGTAATTATAAGTTGTCTGACTATCCGGATTAAGATACGTATTTCCGTCTGAATCTACATACAGCTTATTGTTAACCGTAATACCTGCCGTTAAATCACCGGATGCCGCCACATTATCCTTATAGCACGAAATTCTGCCCACAGGCAAAATATCATTGACAAGAAACTCATTGATGGATTTGCCTATATCACCGGCAGGTGACGACTCGGCACCGTACATATCAATTGTGGCAAGACTGCTGTCATATCCGATTGTTCCGTCATCACGCTTAAGGTCAAAGGCAACCGACGTATAGCCCTTATCGTTGGTTTCATCAATAACTGCTGAGAGCATCACACCGCCGTCCATTGCCATTGGCTCAATTCTGTCACACTGAAGCACAAGACTGACATTGTTCATATCCGCCACAACATCATCACTGCTTGGAGCAATGGGCATCGCCTTGCGTTCAATATACAAATCCATAACTGTATATCCGACGCATATAATCAAAAAACATCCGATTACAATAACTGCGTTTTTCAAAAAAGCCTCAAAACGCTCCCTTGTGAAAAAAGGCTTTTTCTCCTTCGCTCGTCTGTTATCATATTTATCTGAGCCGCTGCCTGAGTCAATATACTTATCCTGTCTCTTATACACATCTGACGCTG
>UQVI01000117.1 GCA_900544515.1 uncultured Oscillospiraceae bacterium
GAGATTCGCCTTAGTCTCGTGGGCTCGGAGATGTGTATAAGAGACAGCATTATGGACTACCCTGTTGAAATCAGTCCTCTTACAAAGAGAAAGCCTGACTGCCCTGTTCTTACCGAGAGATTTGAGCTGTTCATTCTCGGAGGCGAATACGGTAATGCTTATTCAGAGCTTAATGATCCGATTGACCAGATGTCACGCTTTGAGGCTCAGATGAAGCTCAGAGAAGCAGGTGACGATGAAGCTAACCTTATCGATAATGATTTCGTTACGGCACTTGAATACGGCATGCCTCCTACAGGCGGACTCGGTATCGGTATTGACAGGCTTGTAATGCTTCTTACAGACAATTATTCAATCCGCGATGTTTTATTGTTCCCCACAATGAAACCGCTTGGTTAAGCAGGAGATTATTAATGGTTGATTTAATTGACAGAGATACTGTTATTGCTGCAATTGCGCCCTGCGCATTCTGTTGCTTTACCTGTGCTGCAAAGAAGAACGGCGTTATTGAAGAAACGTCAAAAAAACTGAGTCATTATCTTGAGGGATATTACGATTTTAACAAAAGAACGCTTCCTTTCAGACACAGGAATTACAGTAAGGAAATTAAGGCGTTTACTGAGCAGCTTGAAAAACTATCTGACAGACCCTGTGCAGGATGTCGCGACGGTGCGGATAAAAGATGCTGTATTCCGGATTGTTTTATAGAAGCGTGCACCCGCAGGCATAAGGTGGATTTTTGCGGTGAATGCAGTTCATTTCCGTGTGCAAAAGCTCTGGACTTTTTTAAAGGTGAAAATTTAGAAGAGTGGAAATCGAATAATGAGAAAATCAGACAGAGTTCGGCAGAAGAATTTTATCAGTATGCAGTGTCAAAACCACATTATTTACATTTTCGTTTTGAAAATCGGTAAAAAGCGGCAGCCATAGATAACGATTAAAATAGGTTTAAGATAAAATATAAAAAGAAGGTATTATAATGAGATCAGATTTAATTAAGGAGGGTCCTTCAAGAGCTCCTCATCGCTCACTTTTAAGAGCACTCGGTATTGATGAGCTTGAGATGAAGAGACCTTTCGTAGCAGTTGTAAATTCAAAGAGTGACTATATTCCCGGTCATATGCACCTTGACAAAATTGCTGAGCAGGTTAAGGCAGGTATCCGAAATGCAGGCGGTGTTCCGTTTGAGTTTAATACAATCGGTGTTTGCGACGGTATTGCGATGAATCACAGAGGAATGAAATATTCGCTTTGCTCAAGAGAGCTTATTGCAGACAGCATAGAGGTTATGCTTACTGCACATCCGCTTGATGCAATTGTGTTTATTCCAAACTGTGATAAGATTGTACCCGGTATGCTCCTTGCAGCGTGCAGACTGAATCTGCCTTGTATCTTTATCAGCGGCGGTCCTATGCTTCCGGGTAAGAGCACAGAGACGGAGAACCGTATCGGTCTTTCAGAGCAGTTTGAATATGTAGGTGCAAATGCAGTAGGCAAGATGAGTATGGAAAATCTTGAATCCTGCGCATTCACTGCTTGTCCTACTTGCGGTTCATGCTCGGGTATGTACACAGCGAACTCAATGAACTGCCTTACTGAAACAATCGGTATGTCACTTCCGGGTTCAGGCACAATCCCTGCTGTTATGAGTGCGAGACTCAGACTTGCAAAAATGGCAGGTGAGAGGGTAATGGACCTCCTTAAGGAGGACATCAAGCCTTCAGATATTATTACTGAAAAGGCAATCGAGAATGCTATGCGTACAGATATGGCAATTGGCTGCTCAACAAATACGATTCTTCATCTTACTGCAATTGCTCACGCTGCAGGTCACGATATTGACCTGGATGACCTTGATGCTTATGGCAGAAAGACACCGCAGATTTGCAAGCTGAATCCTGCTTCATCTGTATTTATTACAGACCTTAATGATGTGGGCGGTATTCAGGCAGTTGTTAAGGAGCTTGCGAAGGGCGGTATGATTAATACAGACGCACTTACAGTAAACGGAACTGTTGCTGACAGAATCGCAAATGCTCCTGACGCTGACGGTGATATCATTCGCAGACTGGATAATCCATTCTCAGCAGACGGCGGTATCGCTGTTCTTAAGGGTAATCTGGCTGAGGATGGTGCTGTTGTCAAGAAGGGTGCAGTTGCTCCTGAGATGATGCAGCATAAGGGTCCTGCTAAGTGCTATAATAGTGAGGAAGAGGCAATTACCGCAATCAACGGCGGTAAGGTTGTTGCAGGTGATGTTGTTGTTATCCGTTATGAAGGTCCAAAGGGCGGTCCGGGTATGAGAGAAATGCTCTCACCAACCTCTGCCATTATCGGTATGGGTCTCGGCTCATCTGTTGCACTTCTTACTGACGGACGTTTTTCAGGTGCAACCCGTGGTGCATCTATCGGTCATGTTAGTCCTGAGGCAGCAATGGGCGGTACGATTGCTCTTGTTGAAGACGGTGATGAAATTGAAATTGATATCCCTGCAAGAGTGCTTAAGGTTAATGTTTCAGATGAAGTTTTAGCTGAGCGTAAGGCAAAGTGGCAGCCTCCTGTTCAGGAGCTTTCAGGATATCTTAAGAGATATGCACAACACGTAACAAGCGGTGCTAAGGGTGCTGTTTTTGAGGATTAGGAGCTGACTCTATGAGTGGTGAAAAAAAGAGGAGAGTCAGAAACAAGGGTATATTCATAGATTATGTCGTATATATTCTTTCTTTCCTCGTCGTTTCATTGGCAGCAGTCATAGCCGTGCTCTTTATTGCCGAGAAGCCTGTAACTGAAATCGTTCATAAAATAGAAAAGCAGTATGAAATGCAGGTAAGAGACATTGCAGTTAATATTGACGACTCTTATCAGGATTGTGAGCCTGATGAATATGATGTATTTTCTCCATATGGTGATAAAAGAGGCAATATAACGATAGAAAGCTGTGGGGTTAACAGTGATATTTACTACGGCTCAAATCGTGCTTCTATGCGGTATGGTGTTGGCTTTATGAGTGACGACTATGATTTGGATAATGGCTCAGGTGTAAAGGTTATAAAGGGATATGATGAAACCTATTTTTCTGGTCTGAAATATGCAGGGATAGGTGATATTGTTAAAATCAATACCTCTCTCGGCGAAACCGAATACCGCATTACTGATGCAAAATATATCAGCAGGGGCACGGAGCCGTATAATTCAAAGGATATAGATATGCTCGTTTTATGCAGTGTCCCTTCGGACTTCTCAGAGCACGGCGGTGAACGCTATTATGTGTTCGCCGAAAAGATTTACGGGGAGGGTAACTGATATGGCAAATCTCCCTGAAAATAAATCATCAAAGGTGCTGAGAACCTTTTTATCCTTTGTACTGTTTTTTCTGATTGTACTGGTAAATATGTCTGTTTGTTCAAAGGCAGTGTTTTTAAATAAAAATGATATTGAGGATAGGTTTACCAACTATGAATATGTCAGCTCAGTAAAAAACAGTGTGCTGGAATATACAACGGATATCTATACTATGAACGGACTTGACAGCAGTTCGCTGGATTCTGTGTTTGATGATGAAACGGTAAGAGAAGCTGTTAAGGCTTATATTGCAGGAAATATCGGTTCAAGTCCTGGATATAATGAAGATACTTATTTTGAGCCTGTTCGGAAAATCTGCGATTTACTTGAAACTGATTTAGCACATCAGATTCAGGAAAAAGGACTTAAAAATGATACGCAGAGCATAAAGAATATCTCACATTCTGTAAATGATTACTTCGTGGACGAGCTTGATATCAGTCACCCCAAAGCAAAAACAATTATAAACACAGGCGTGGTTGCAGCAGTAGTTGTTATGTGTATAGGTTTGTTCTTTGTTATATCAGTCGGACTGACTCTGTTTTTTATCGGAACAAAGAGATATCGCTCTGTTCGTGCCATAGGTATAAGCTTTTACACGGCAGGACTATTTGAAATTTTTATTTCCGTTATGGTGTGTGTTGTATTTGGAATAAAACAGATTGATATTTTCCCTGTTTATTTAAGAGAACTTGTTATGAATTATATTTATCACTGTATCGGCAGTGTTGCTGTATCAGGCTGCTTTTTACTTTTCATAGGTTTAATCATTTCAGTTATTGTATGGAAGATGAGACGGAGAAATAATTAGAGGTGAAAATATGGATAATGATGTAGCTATTTCCGTAAAAGATGTTACGATGACCTTTAACCTGAATAAGGAAAAGGTTGACAATCTTAAGGAATATGTAATCAAATTAATTACCCGTAAGATTGAATATAAAAAGTTTTATGCCCTTAAGAATATAAATATTGAGGTCAAAAAGGGTGAGCATCTTGCAATTCTCGGTCTTAACGGTGCAGGCAAGAGTACACTTTTAAAGACGATTGTCGGTGTTTATAAGCCTTGTGAGGGAACTGTTGAAAAGAGCGGTGTTATTGCACCTCTTCTTGAGCTTGGTGCAGGCTTTGAGCCCAATTATACCGGCGAGGAAAATATTTATCTTTACGGCTCAATTCTTGGATATGACAGGGCATATATCAAAGAGAAGTTTGACGAAATCGTTGAATTTTCAGAACTTGGTCACTTTATCAAGGTACCGATTAAAAACTATTCAAGCGGTATGAGAGCAAGACTCGGCTTTTCCATTGCAACAGCAGTTGAGCCAGATATTCTGATACTGGATGAGGTGCTTTCTGTTGGTGATGCCAGCTTTAAGAAAAAAAGCCTTGCAAAGGTTCAGTCTCTTTTTGATAAGGGCGTTACTGTTTTATTTGTATCTCACAGTATTGATCAGGTTAAGGCGATTTGCGATAAAGCGATTCTCCTTGAACATGGAGAAATTATCGCACAGGGGGATATTGATGAGGTTATCCCTGTGTACGAGGAAAAGACAAAGAAAAAACCTGCTAAAAAAGGCTGATTTTGAAAATAAATATATAAATTAAAAATCCATTGTTAAGCAAGCTGCTTACAATGGATTTTTTGTATTTATAGAAAATTGTAATTTATACCTTATTGCCGCCGAGTATGTGTATTCCCTGCACAGATATGTAATGGTATGTGCTCAGCTTTCGCATATATGAATCATCAGTGTGAGCACAGACAAGCGGTTCATTATTCTCAAAGTCTGTTACAACGAGTGTATGGTAATATTCAATGCCGTTATTCAGGCTGATGAAATCACCTTTTTCAAGATTGTTTATTGGTGCTGAATTTCCAAAAGGTCCTTCGTTGGTATTGCTGAGCATAAATTTTCTGAAATACCCTGAATCGGACCACGTGGCGGCTCTGTCAGTTGGTGAGTTGTAATACCAGCCGATGTCCTTGGTGTAATTCATAATACCTATTCCTGCAAAAAGACACTGCGATGCAAAATTGGTACAGTCACCGCCAATACCATCAAAATTGATGTATTGGCGGTTGCGAGCCATTGCCCACGTTTTAGCGTATTCAACCGCTTCATTTCTGTTATATTCTACAAAGTGCATAATCCTGCTCCTTAATCGTATTCTATAAAATAGTATTAAAGGAGAAAGCACTTCATTCCAAAGCTGAGGCGCGATAACGAAGTGTTGCTTAAAATCATTATCTTTTCAGCTATA
>UQVI01000118.1 GCA_900544515.1 uncultured Oscillospiraceae bacterium
ATACGCTTTTTACCCTCTTTTTGCTTTTCAAGCAATTTCTTTTTACGGGTTACGTCACCGCCGTAGCATTTTGCAAGCACATCCTTACGCAGTGCCTTAACGGTTTCACGTGCAATTACCTTGCTGCCAATCGCTACCTGGATAGGTACTTCAAACAGATGACGAGGAATGTGCTTCTTCAGCTGCTCAGCAATCTTTCTTCCTCTTACATAAGCCTTTTCCCTATGGATAATGAAAGAAAGTGCGTCGATCACATCTCCGTTAAGCAGGACATCAACTTTGCACAAATCCGATTTACGGTAATCGGCAATCTCATAATCAAATGAGGCATAACCGCGCGTTCTTGATTTAAGAGCATCAAAGAAATCGTAGATAATTTCATTCAGCGGCAATTCATAATGAATATCCACTCTGTCAAGTGTAATATAGTTCATATCCTTGAAAACACCTCTGCGTTCCTGACACATATCCATTACTGTGCCCACGAAATCACTGGGCACGTAAACGTGTGCATTGGCAAAAGGCTCTTCGCAGTAATCAATCAGTGCAGGGTCAGGATAATTTGTAGGATTATCTATTTCAACCATAGAGCCATCTGTCAGGTGAATTTTATAAACTACACTGGGAACAGTGGTAATCAGGTCTAAATTATATTCCCTTTCAAGCCGTTCTTCAATAATCTCAAGATGCAGGAGACCGAGAAAGCCGCAGCGAAAACCGAAGCCGAGCGCACCTGAGGTTTCAGGCTCGTAGGAAAGTGATGCATCATTAAGCTGTAATTTTTCCAGTGCATCACGAAGATTCTCGTAATCCGCACCGTCGGCAGGATATACACCGCAGAACACCATCGGATTCACCTTACGATATCCGGGCAAGGCCTCGTCAGCAGGATTGGAGGCAAGCGTAACCGTATCACCGACTCTTGCTTCACTGACGGTTTTAATTGACGCAGTTATGTATCCAACCTCACCCGCACAAAGCTCGTCCGTCTTTTCCATTGAAGTTGCACGCATATAGCCGACCTCAACAACCGTAAACTCTGCACCGGTTGCCATCATACGCATAGTATCCCCTGCTCTGAGCTTGCCATCCATAACACGGACATATACAATAACTCCGCGATAGGAATCATATACAGAGTCAAAGATCAACGCTTTCAGAGGCTTGTTATCATCACCCACAGGAGCGGAAACTTCGTTCACAATATATTCTAAAACATCCTCAACATTTTCACCTGTTTTTGCACTGACACGCGGTGCATCAAGACAAGGTATGCCGATAACCTCCTCAACCTCTTCCGCCACTCTTTCAGGCTCAGCGGCAGGCAAATCTATCTTATTGATAACAGGAAGTATGTCGAGGTCATGGTCAAGTGCCAGATAGGTGTTCGCCAAAGTCTGCGCCTCAACCCCCTGTGATGCGTCAACAATTAAAATTGCACCCTCGCAGGCTGCAAGTGAACGTGACACCTCATAGTTAAAGTCAACGTGACCGGGCGTATCAATGAGGTTAAACTCATAAACCTCTCCGTTTTTTGCCGTATAGTCAAGCTTAACGGCATGTGCTTTAATTGTGATACCGCGTTCACGCTCAAGATCCATATCATCGAGTATCTGTTCCTGCATATCACGCTTTGCAACAGAGCTTGTCAGCTCTAAAAGTCGGTCAGCAAGAGTTGATTTACCGTGATCGATATGGGCAATTATTGAAAAATTCCTAATATGTTTTTTATCAACTGCCAAAGGTCGTCCTCCGTGAATAATTATTTATTGATTTTATTGATTTCCCTCAGCTCGGTTTTCGCTGATTTGGAATTATATTTTATCTTTGTAAAAAGTCTTACGATATAATAGAAAGGCAACAGATAGGGCTTTTTTTCAAGCTGTCTGTAATTCGCAAGCATTTTCTTTTTTTCAGGAAAAAGCCTTCTGAAAAAGTATTTCGACTTCGAACCTCCGAACTCCGAAAGTTTTTTTGAATAGTCCACAACCAGATTTCCGTACACACCATTGCTTAACAGGAAATCAAGCATTTTCTGCTGATTTTCCGATACCTCAGCATCCTTGAACAATGCCTCTGTAAGACCGATTGCGTCAAGAGCAAAGTCCTTGATACCGATTTTATCAAGTTCGTCCAATGCCCTGTCCATATCCATTTTCTCACCATAATTCATCAGCACATAGATATCGCATAAAAACCGAATGCCACAGCCATTTGTGGCATAATGCTTGAACATATGACAGATGGTGTAAACAAAATGCTCCGTACTTTCAACATGATACTTATATGGATTATCATTATCAGGCCTTGCATTCTTCCACAAATCAAAATGAGGGCAAAAGGCAGCCTCTTCAAAAAACAACTCCCTGTGCCACTCAAAGGTATAGAAAGGCTCTTTGAAAAAATCATCGGAATTCTCGCAGGAGGTAGTAAGTCTGAAGTGCCGTGATTTCATAATTTTAAATAAATCATCGCGCTTGCTGTAATCATAAAGGATATCAATATCACTCATCTGACGCATTTTCTGCTGAGGATAGTAATCCCGGATGACACTGCCCTTTAAAAGCATAAATTTAATCTGCTTTTCCTGTAAGGCGGATTCAAGTGCATCAAGCTCACTTTTCATGGAGAGAAGCCTTAAAAGCTCATTCTGAATATAAACATTCAGCTCCTGTGCCTGTTTTTCAGGCAGCAAGCCTGCATTGAGTACAGTCGCAATAATAGAATAAACCTGCTGCTTTTTTGAAATTGCCACAAGCTCCTGCCAATCAAGGTTATCAGGGAAAGGCGTCAGTGCTTCTTTTTTTATCGCAGACTTAAGCAGAGCTATAAGATATTCATTTTCCAAAGATGAATACTTCATAATTATTCCTCGATAAGATTTTTACTTTTCAAAAGCTCCAAAAGCTCCTTAACATCTGCACGTACCGTGCTTTCGTCAACATCATATTTTTCAAGCATTGCGGCAACGATGCTGTCCTCTGTCTGTTCCGTCTTAAGCAGTTCAAAGATGAACGCAGCAGACGGATTATTTTTAATAAGACCGTTAAATTCCCTTGCTGCCTTGCCGGTTGCAATTGCAAAGCTTTCACCGTCGATTGAATTTGTAACAATTCCATCCTTTAATTTCATACTATCACCTATCATAAAATTTCTTATCATCAACTATTTTTTGAAAAAATACGCTTTTTCTTCTGTCTTGGTGCTTCAATAAAAAATCTGTTTTTGTGTTTTGATTGAACAAGCCTTTTCTTTATAACCTCAAGCTTATCTGCTGCGGTTTCTTTTGATTTTATTTTTTCATCAATCTTGCTTAAATCAACTGTGTGTGCATCTCTCTCGTAAATCCACTCATCTGTATCTGAAACCTCATATTTTGCAGTCTGTTCTTTTTCCCAACTGTGAACACAGTCCTTTGTGAAAAAAACGCCCTCCTTGACAACCCTTGCAGGATTGCCAACAGCAGAAACATTTGAAGGAATGGTTTTTCCTGCCACAACAGCTGCGGCACCGATTATTGAACCAGAACCTATTTTACTTCCTTTTAAAACAAAGGCACTCTGACCAATCCAAATATGGTCACCGAGTAAAATAGACCTGCTGCTGTTCAGTCTCCTTTTTGTATGAACATCATAAATCAGATGCGGATCGGCAGTTCTGAGGGAAATGCCGAAGGAGAAAAGACCTTCAAGACCGACAATAACATTCTGCATCTCTGAAGCAATCACATTAAATGTTCCGTTAAAATAACAGTTTTTGTCAATAAAGACTGCAGTTCTGTTATGAATGGTTAAATCAAGATAATATGCATGGCGGTTTTTACTCAGATAGCAAACCGCGTTGCTTCCCATAAACTTTATTTTTGAATTCTTGATTATGGCATCATCTTCAATAACTAAAATGTTATTTTTACCTGTAAATGTAATGCTGCTGTTTATCAGCTGCACCTTGTCAGCATTTACATAAACACTGTTTTGAATGACAGCAGACAGCTCCTCAAGATTTGAAATACTTTCCATAATTTCATTCCTTCTCAATTAAGGTAACACACTCTACGTGTGGGGTACGTGGGAACATATCAACTGCGGATACTTTTTTTGCTTCGTAACCCTTTTCCTTTAGTATTGCCAGATCACGGGCAAGGGTTGCACTGTCACAGGAAACATATACAATTTTCTTTGGAGAAAGCTGTTCAATTGTATCAAACAATGATTTTTCACAGCCTTTTCGCGGCGGATCAAGAATGATTATATCAGGATTCACACTCTGTTTTTTCAATATTTCCGCCCCTTTGGGTGCATCGGCACAGATGAACTGTGCATTGGCTATATGATTGATTTTTGCATTTTCTTTAGCATTTTCGATTGCCTGCGGTATGATTTCAATGCCCACAAGCTGCTTTACATTTTCAGCCATTGTAAGACCGATTGTGCCGACACCGCAGTACAAATCGAGCACTGTTTCATTGCCTGTAAGTCCTGCAAAATCCTTAGCCTTTGCATAGAGTTTTTCGCACTGATTATGATTCACCTGATAAAAGGAGTTCGGAGAAATCAGAAAATCCTTTCCCAGAAGGTTATCCCTGATATATTTTTCTCCCCATATTATGTTGGTTTCTTTGCCTAAAATAACGTTGTTTTTTTCTTTATTGATATTCACGGCAACTGAGGTTAAGCCGTCAACCTTTTCTCTGAGAAGTGACACAAGTAACTCTACGTTTGGTATGCTGTTTGCGTTAATAACGGCACAGGCCATTACCTCGCCTGTGGCAAAGCCTTTTCTGAAATAGATATGGCGCAGGAGCCCCTTGCCTGTCTGCTCATTATAGGATGTGATGTTTTCACTTTCAATCCATTTTTCAAAGGCCTCAAGTCCCTTTTCAAACTCGGCAGGCTGTAACTTACAGTCCGCACAAGGGATTATCCTATGGCTCTTATAGGCATAAAATCCTGCAAACATTTCACCATCGGATATATCAACAGGATACTGAGCCTTGTTTCTATAATGCGATAAATCATCCGCACCAATGATTTCATCAACATCAATATCAAGATGACCTATTCTGTTCAGTGCATCCTGAACTCTGCTTTTTTTATACTTAAGCTCCTCATCATATGTCATATGGCGGAAGGAGCATCCGCCGCATTTTCTTGAATACGGACAATCGCTTTCAATCCGCTCAGGACTTGGCCGAAGAATTTCATCAATAATACCTATGGCATAATTTTTTGAACGCTTGATAATATGGGCAATGATTTTATCCTGCGGTACAGTACCGCGAACAAAAACGGCCAGTCCGTTATACCGTCCGACACCGCTGCCCTCTGACGTAAGAGCATCAATCGTTAATTCAATTTTATCATTCTTTGACAGCTCCACAGATATCACCGTTACACATAATTTTACATTATATCTGTCTCTTATACACATCTGACGCTGCCGACGACTAGTCGAGTGTAG
>UQVI01000119.1 GCA_900544515.1 uncultured Oscillospiraceae bacterium
GATCTACACTCGACTAGTCGTCGGCAGCGTCAGATGTGTATAAGAGACAGGCACCGCTTTCAAGCATCTGAGCAAGTACATCCTTAGCCTTATTTGCTCTGATTTTCTTTTCATCAATCAGCTTAACCAGCTCAGCAAGCTGCTTTGCAGTTGTTCTGATTTCAAAGTTTTCCTTATCCTCTTCTGTCTGAAGAGTGGCATAAACTGTACCGATTATCATATTGAGAACATTGCTTGGACTTGCGCCCTCATTCACTGCCGAATCAAAGAACTCCGTAACATTTCTGTACTTATAAATCAGTCTTGCATTATTCTCAGGCAGTCCCATATCCTCAACATATCTCTTAAGCTTAGCGTCTGGAAGCTCAGGAAGGGAAGCGCGGATTTCCTCAACCTTTTCAGGTGAGATGTAAAATCTTAAAATATCAGGTTCAGGGAAATAGCGGTAATCATCAGCATTTTCCTTCGTACGAAGAACATAGACCGTATCGCTGTTTGCATCATAACGCATCGTTGACTGAATGATCTTTTCACCTGAATCAAGAATATCCTCCTGTCGTTCCATTTCAAGCTCCATTGCACGAACAATATTTGAAAGAGAGTTGATATTCTTAATTTCCGTTCTTGTGCCCCAAGGCTCGCCCGGCTGATGAATAGATACGTTAACATCACATCGCATTGATCCCTCCTGCATCTTACAGTCAGAAACACCAACGTTGCGCATAATGAGCTGGAGCTTTTCTGCATATTCCCTTGCCTCTTCAGGCGTTTCAATATCTGCCATAGAAACAATTTCAATAAGAGGAACGCCGCCGCGATTGTAGTCAACATAGGTGTAACCGCCGTCGTGTACCAGCTTGCCTGCATCCTCCTCAATATGAATACGCTCAATTCTGATTTTCTTGCCTGAATCAAGCTCAACATAGCCGTTTTCACAAACAGGCTCATCGAACTGTGAAATCTGATATGCCTTAGGCAAATCAGGATAAACATAGTTTTTTCTGTCCATATGGGAATTGTTATTGATATCACAGTGAACTGCCAGTCCTGCACGAACCGCGAATTCAATAACCTGCTTATTCAGAACAGGGAGTGCACCGGGCTGACCTGTACACACAGGGCAGCAATGGGTGTTAGGCTCACCGCCGAACTGTGTAGTACAGCCGCAGAAAATCTTTGTTTTTGTTGCAAGCTCGATATGCGTTTCAATACCGCATACTAACTGATAACTCAAAGCACTACACCTCCCTCAAAATCTTCAACACCAATCTCAGCATTTTTCTCATAGAAATATGCTGCGTTCAGTATTGTCTTTTCACTGAATTTCTTACCGATAATCTGCATACCGATAGGAAGTCCATTGCTGTCATTTTTAATCGGAACACTGATTGCAGGAACACCTGTAATATTAATCGGAACAGTTGCAATATCGGAAAGGTACATATCAACAGGTGATGCACCGCTGTAATTCAGTGGGAACGCTGTGTTCGGTGCAGTCGGAGCAATCAAAATATCACAGCTGTTAAATATCTCGTCAAAGTCTGCAATCAGATTTTCACGGAGAAGGCAGGCTTTCTTGTAATACGCATCATAATAGCCTGAGGAAAGCACATAAGTACCAAGCATAATTCTGCGCTTAACCTCATCACCAAAGCCCTCAGTACGCGTTTTTAAAATCATTTCCTCAACATCATTAAAGCTCTCAGGTCTGTAACCGTAACGGATACCGTCATATCTGCCGAGATTTGAGGATGCCTCAGCACAAGCAATGATGTAATAAACAGGGAGTGCCTGCTTGAGAACAGGCAGGCTGATATCAATAATCTCAGCACCATTCTCCTCATAGAACTTTACTGCATTGTCAATTGCCTCTTTGATTTCAGAATTGATACCGTCAAAATATTCCTTTGCAATACCAATTTTTAGACCCTTAACATCGCGCTGTCCCAGTGTTTCGGAAATATTGCCAAAGCTAAAATCAACACTTGTCTGATCATTCGCATCAACACCTGAAATTGTATCAAATACAGTTGCCGTATCCTTAACAGAATTTGCAAGCACACCAATCTGGTCGAGTGATGAACCGTAAGCAATAAGGCCATAACGTGAAACTGCACCATAAGTCGGTTTAAGACCGACTATACCGCAGAAGGATGCAGGCTGACGGACAGAGCCGCCTGTATCTGAGCCAAGTGCATAGGCTGCAAGATTTGCACAAACGGCACTTGCACCACCGCCTGATGAGCCGCCTGTTACGTGGTTTACATTTCTCGGATTGAGAGGAGCACCATAGCAGCTGGTTTCACTGGTAGAGCCCATTGCAAACTCATCCATATTCGTTTTACCGAGCATTACAGCACCCTGTGCCTTAAGTTTGGTCCATACGGTTGAATCATAATAAGGTCTGAAGCCTGTAAGAATTTTTGATGCACAGGTTGTCAGATCACCGTCTGAGCAGATATTGTCCTTAAGGGACATCGGAATACCTGTCAGAGCTGTTGCTGTGCCGTTTGCAAGCATTTCATCAGCAAGCTTTGCATTTTCAAGAGCCTTGTCAAAGGTTGTTGAAACATAGGCGTTATACTTTTTATTATCCTTTTCAATGGCAGAAATATATTTTTCAGTAAGCTCTACTGATGATATTTCCTTATTTTTAAGCATTTGTGATAATGGAGCAATAATTTCTTTCATTTATATGCCTCCCTTCACGCAGAACATACCCTTTGAGCCGCTGACATTAGAAAGAATTTTTTCGTTAGGGAGAGACGCCCTAACAACATCCTCTCTGAAATCCTCAGCAGGGGTTGCAGAGGATGATACGTTTCTGATTTTATCTGCATCGCCTTCAACCGAATTATTGATTGTATCGGCAAAGGCAATGATATCATCCATATCCTTCATGATTTTATCAAGCTCATCGTCTGAAAAATCAAGACGTGCCAGACGAGCAAGCTTTAAAACCTCTTTTTTTGTAATCATAATTACACCTCGTTTTAGTTTGGTAAATTATTGTTTATATTACATTAGGCTTTCTAATTCAGATAATGAAAGTCCTTTTATCAAAATAGAATTATCATTTTCATCTATAACATATTTCTCTGCTTTTTTTAAAGCAGTAAAATAATCAATATCACCAATTACAGAATCTTTACTTATACTTACAAGCATTATCCTCCAATCTGATATTGAATTACCGTCAACACGATATTCAGATTGAGGAGCTTTTAACAGTATTGTTGTCGTTTCTTCTGTAAGTGCAAAGACTCCAAAAGGAGTTCCGTCAGGCTTAGAATAGAAATTTGGTGCAGCTTTATAAGCATTACCCCAATCTGCAAATTCCTTTTTCTTTTTCAGCTTGTCAAATAATTCCATTTTATTTAGTCTCCTACTTATTTTCTGAGTTTAATGTGAACCTCTCTAAGCTGCTGCTCGGTAATTTCATTCGGCGCACCGCACATAAGATCCTGAGCCTTGCCGTCCATTGGGAACGGAATAACCTCACGGATATTTTCCTCATTTCTGAGGAGCATAATCATACGGTCAACACCGGGAGCCATACCTGCGTGAGGCGGAGCACCGAACTGGAATGCTGTATAAAGAGCGCCGAACTTTTCCTTAAGAACCTCTTCATCATAGCCTGCAATCTCAAATGCTTTTTTCATAACATCAATATCATGGTTACGAACAGCACCTGAGGAAAGCTCAACACCATTGCATACAATATCATACTGGTAAGCAAGGATTGTAAGCGGATCCTCATTTTCAAGAGCCTCTAAGCCACCCTGCGGCATTGAGAATGGGTTATGCGTAAAGCCGATTTTCTTTTCCTCTTCCTTATACTCATACATAGGGAAATCATTGATAAAGCAGAAACGGTATGCGTTCTTTTCAATAAGATCAAACATTTCACCAAGCTTTGTTCTGATCTGACCTGCATAGCTTGCTGCCTTAGCCTCAGCATCGGCAATAAAGAAGATTGTGTCGCCGATTTCCAGTGATGCCATATCTGCAAGCTCAGTTTTCATATCATCAGGGATGAATTTATCAATAGGTCCCTTATAAGATTTATCCTCCTGAACCAGAAGATAGCCAAGACCGCCCATACCGATTGACTGCGCAAATTTAAGGAGTTTTTCGTGCTTACCCTTAGAAATTTCAGCATGTACCTTAATTGCTCTTACTGTCTGACCATGAAACGGCTTGAATGTGCAGCGCTGGAAGAAATCTGTTACATCAATAATTTCAAGCGGATTTCTGAGATCAGGCTTATCCGTACCATACTTGAGCATAGCATCCTTATAGCTGATTACAGGATAAGGAGCATCTGTTACCTCATATCCCTCAGGCGCGAATTTCTTAAAGGTCTTTGTTAAGATTTCCTCTCCAACCTTAAACACATCCTCCTGTGTGGCAAAGCTCATTTCAAAGTCAAGCTGATAGAATTCACCCGGTGAACGGTCTGCCCTTGCATCCTCATCTCTGAAGCAAGGTGCAATCTGGAAATATTTATCAATACCGGAAACCATAAGGAGCTGTTTGTACTGCTGCGGTGCCTGCGGAAGAGCATAGAACTTGCCCTTATGCACACGGCTTGGTACAACATAGTCACGTGCACCCTCAGGTGAAGATGCGCAGAGAATCGGTGTCTGGATTTCAAGGAAGCCCATATTTGTCATTTCCTGTCTTAAGAAAGAAATAACCTTGCTTCTGAAAATCATATTGTCCTTAACCTTCTGATTTCTCAGATCAAGGAAACGGTACTGCAGTCTCTTATCCTCTCTTGTTTCCTTAGAGGTCTGAATTTCAAACGGAAGCGGCTGACGCACCTTTCCGAGAGTGGTGACTTTCTGTGCCTCAACCTCAATTGTACCTGTTGCAATTTTAGGGTTTACTGTTTCCTCGTCTCTCTTCTCAACGATACCCTCGATTGAAAGGCAATCCTCCTTTGAAATACCGTCAAGGAGTGATGTGTCACGCATAACAACCTGCATAACACCGTTCATGTCACGAAGGTCAATAAAGGATACACCGCCGTGATCACGAATATTCTCTACCCAGCCTGCAATTTTAACAGTGCTGTCGATATCAGCTTCTGAAAACTGATCCATTGTTTTTGTTCTGTAAAGTGTAGATAACTCCATCATCATTCTCCATTTCTATAAAATAAAAAATGCAGTCTTAAGTCCATATAGGACGAAAGACTGCTTCCGTGGTACCACCTAAATTAGCTGATGAATCAGCTCACTCAAAAGGATTAACGCTCCCTGCACGTCCGAGTCTACTTGCATAACTGCTTTCTTTCGGAAACTCATAGGTGTTTTTCACCGTCTGCATTTACTGTCTTGCACCAACCGACAGCTCTCTGAAAAAGCGGCAAACAGCTACTCCCCTAATCAAAGTTCTATATTATTGTAAATCTGTCTCTTATACACATCTGACGC
>UQVI01000120.1 GCA_900544515.1 uncultured Oscillospiraceae bacterium
AGATTCGCCTTAGTCTCGTGGGCTCGGAGATGTGTATAAGAGACAGGGGCAAATGTGGTAAACTATATACCAAAATAATTTGTGAGGTGTTAGTATGTTATATTCAGAAATGACGAAGGAAGAACTTTTTAAGGAGCAGAAGGCACTTAAGAAAAGATATGATGCCTTCAAGGCAAGAGGATTAAAGCTTGATATGAGTCGCGGTAAGCCGGGTCAGGATCAGCTTAATCTTTCAACAGGTATTTATGATGTAAGAAATTATATTGCTGACGGACTTGATGTTCGTAACTATGGTATGCTTGATGGTATTCCGAGCTGTAAAAAGCTCTTTGCCGATTTGCTTGATGTTGATGCAAAGAATGTTATTATCGGTCCTAATGCCAGTCTGACACTTATGTTTGACTATGTTTGTCAGTGCTATACACACGGTGCCGGCAGTACCCCTTGGTGCAAGTTGGACGAGGTTAAGTTCCTTTGTCCTGTTCCGGGTTATGACAGACATTTTACAATCTGCGAGCATTTTGGCATTAAGATGATTAATGTTCCTATGAAGGATGACGGACCTGATATGGACGTTATCGAAGAACTGATTAAGGACGAGAGTGTAAAGGGTATGTTCTGTGTACCTAAGTATTCAAATCCTCAGGGTATTACCTATAGTGATGAGGTTGTTAAGCGTATTGCTGCTATGAAGCCTGCAGCAGAGGATTTCAGACTGATTTGGGATAATGCTTATTGTATTCACGACCTTGATGATGAGGGTGATGAGCTTCTTAACATCTTTGATGTTCTCCCTGAATACGGCAACGAGGATATGGTTATTGAGGTTTGCTCAACTTCAAAGATTACATTTCCGGGTGCAGGTGTATCTGCTCTTATTGCAAGTGAAAATAATCTTAATGCAATCAGAAAGCGCCTGAATGCGCAGACAATCAGCTATGATAAGATGAATCAGCACAGACACGTACAGTTCTTTGGCAATGCTGACGGCGTGCGTGAACATATGAAAAAGCACGCTCAGATTCTTAAGCCTAAGTTTGATATGGTGCTCAATCATCTTGAGAACGAACTCGGCGGTAAGGGTATCGCAACCTGGTTCAATCCTAAGGGCGGTTATTTCATCAGCCTTGATGTTATGAACGGCTGTGCAAAGAGAACAGGTGAGCTTTGTAAAGAAGCCGGTGTTACACTTACAACAGTAGGCGCAACATATCCTTACGGTATTGACCCCAATGACAGCAATATCCGTATTGCACCGTCTTTCCCACCTGTTGCTGAACTTGATATTGCGGCAGAGCTGCTTTGCATCTGCGTTCGTCTTGCTTGCGTGGAAAAGCTTTTAGGATAATGATAAAATGAAACTTGGCGCTTCTACTGCCTGCTTTTATCCGCTTGAAACGGAGCAGGCATTAAAAAATGTATGTGCTTTGGGCTTTGAAAAGGCTGAGGTGTTTATGAATGCACCCAGTGAGCTTGAGGAGCTGTTTGCTAAGGAGCTTGGAAGGATAGCAGAGGATGGAGGAATCGATATCATATCTGTTCATCCGTTTTCCAGCTTCCTTGAATCCTCCTGCATCTTTGGTGATTATCAGAGACGCTTTGAGGATTATATCGGACTGTATCAGAAAACCTGCCATGCGGCAGCAGTGCTCGGTGCAAAGTTTGTGGTTATTCACGGTGCAGTGGCAATGCCGAAAATACCGATTCCTGATGAAAGATATTTTGAGCGTTTCAGGTATCTGATTGAGCTCGGAAAGGCTGAGGGCATTATGGTGTGCCAGGAGAATGTAAACAGGTTCAAAAGTCAGTCAATTGATTTTTGCAGGAACATGCGTGATGCTCTGGGCAGTGATTATAATATGGTTTTTGATATTAAACAGACTGTCCGTGCAGGTGAAGATACTTTTACCTTTCTGGAGGAGTTCAAGCATCAGATAAGACATCTTCATATCAGTGATAACGGTGCAGCAGGGGACTGTCTTCCTCCCGGAAAGGGCACATTTGATTTTAAAAGACTTAAGAATATTATGGACACTGCTGATTATAAAGGCGATGCCGTAATTGAAATCTATTCAGGCAGCTACGATGTTGCGAAAGAGCTAAAGGAAAGTAAGGTTTATTTGGATAAATTATGGCAAAGGTAAGTAACAGGACTAAGGGTATCATATGTATTCTGCTGTCGGCATTGTGCTTCAGCGGAATGAGCAGCTTTATCAATCTGTCCGGTGATGTGCCCATTGCACAGAAGGTTTTTTTCAGAAATCTTGTTGCTTTATTCATAGCAACCGTTACTTTGCTGAAAAACAGGGAAAGCTTCAAGCCGCATAAGGGATGTATAAAGTATCATATTATCAGGTCCGGTGCAGGGCTTTTGGGCGTGTTCGGTAATTTCTATGCCACAACCAAAATGGCGTCCACTGCCGATGCGGCAATTCTGAATAAGATGAGTCCTTTTTTTACCCTGATCTTTTCAGCGATTTTCTTAAAGGAAAAGGTTAAACCGAAACAGGCTGTTGCAATCGGAATTGCTTTTCTTGGTGCAATGTTTGTAATAAAGCCTACGATGAGCAATGTGGAACTTTTGCCGTCAGTGTGTGGCTTTATCGGCGGTGTTTGCGCAGGTGGCGCATATACCTGCGTCCGTCATATGGGCAATAAAGGAGAGAACGGCAGGTTTACGGTATTCTTCTTCTCCTTGTTTTCCTGTCTTGTAACTGCTCCGTATCTCATTTTTAGTTTTCATCCGATGTCAAAAACACAATGGATTTATCTTATAATGGTGGGTGTGTGTGCAGCAGGCGGACAGTTCAGTATAACTGCAGCCTATACATTTGCTCCCAGCAGGGAAATTTCTGTTTACGATTATTCAAATGTAATATTTACAGCAATCAGCGGCTACTTCTTTCTCGGCGGACAGGTGCCTGACTTGTGGTCGTTTGTAGGATATTTTATTATCTGTATGATGGCAGCGTGGATGTTTATATACAATAAGAGGGAATATAACCTTAAAAAGTCAATGTAATCACAATATATTGATGTAAAGTAAAGATACTTGCATTTATCTATATATTGTGATATAATATACCTATTAAGGAATAATATGGAGGATTTTCCAATGAGATGTCCGTTTTGCGGTTTTGAAGAAAGTAAGGTTATTGATTCACGTCCTACTGATGAGAATGAGCGTATCCGCCGCCGCCGTGAATGTCTGCAGTGCAGCAAGCGCTTTACGACTTATGAGACCATTGAAGATGTACCTATTATTGTTATCAAAAAGGATAAAAGCAGGGAAGTATTTGACAGAAATAAGATTTTAAAGGGTATGCTGCGTGCCTGTGAAAAAAGGTCGGTAACTATTTCCGAGCTGGAAACAGCAATCAGTGAGATTGAGGCAACCCTGCAGTCTGCCATTGACCGAGAGGTTACATCCGTCAGAATCGGTGAGCTTATTATGGAAAAGCTTAAGCAGATTGACGAGGTGGCTTATATCCGCTTTGCGTCTGTTTACAAGGAGTTTGATTCTGTTGAGGCTTTCCGTGATGAAATTTCAAAAATGTAAATAATATGTAAAATAAAAGGCTGTTTGCAATTGCTTTGCAGACGGCCTTTTTTCTTGCCTTTTTTCTTGTTTTAGTGTATAATCAAATTATCTGTGACAAGGAGGCTGCAATGCAATATGAATTACAACCTGAAAACCAATAATTATAAGACTTTTAAAGTGTTTAAAGATAATGTAATGAGCCCACGCTCATACTTTATTCCGTTTGCTTCTTTATCTGAATTGGAAAACACGGATATAAGAAATGAGCGTTACAGCTCATCTATGGTGGAATGCCTTAGTGGTGAATGGGATTTTGCTTATTATAAAAACTGCCTTGATATCCCTGCTGATTTTGATACATCAAAAGTGGAATTTGACAAGGTGGCTGTTCCGTCAACCTGGCAGCATACAGGCTATGAACCGCCGTATTATGTGAATACAAGATATCAGTTCAAGCCGAATCCGCCTCATTTTCCTGAGGATTGTCCGGCAGGTGTATACAGAAGATTCATCACTGTCGATGATGTAAAGCGGAATTTATATATCAGCTTTTTGGGTGTTGCAGGAGCGTTTGATCTTTTCTGCAACGGAAAATTTGTTGGCTACAGTGAGGGCAGCCATAATACTTCCCAGTTTGAGCTTAACGAGTTTGTTACCGAAGGCGAAAATGAGCTTGTTGTTGTGAACTACAAATGGAGCAATGGTACATATCTTGAAGCACAGGATATGTTCAGATGCAATGGTATTTTCCGTGATGTCCTTCTTTACAAAACAGGCAATAACTCCATTTATGATTTTGAAGCAAAGACAACTTATCTTAAGGATAAAGAATATAAGCTTGAAATTATACCTGCATTGAAGATTACTGAGGAATGTCAGCTTACAGCATTTATTTATGACGACGGTAAGCTCCTTAGTTCAAAATCAATCAATGTTACACCAAGCGAAATAGATAAAATTACATTTGATTCTTTACAAGTGAATGAATGGTCTGCTGAGATGCCGTATCTTTATGACCTCATCATCACACTTTCTATCGGTGAGGATATCCTTGAGGTTGTTAAGAAACATATCGGATTTAAGCATATTGAAATAAAAGGAAATGTATTCTATTTCAACAATCAGCATATCAAGCTTCTTGGTGTAAACCACCACGATACGAATCCCAAAACAGGATATGTGATGAGCATTGAGAATATGGAGCTCGATGTCAGAACGATTAAAAATTATAATGGTAACTGTGTAAGAACATCACATTATCCGCCTGATCCTGCATTCCTTGATTTTTGTGATGAATATGGTATCTACGTTGTAGATGAGGCTGATATTGAAACACACGGCTGTGAAACAGAGCTACACAGACGCGGTGCGTGCTCACATAATCCTGAATGGAGAGAGCATTATTGGGACAGAATTTACCGTATGTTTGCACGTGATAAAAACCATGCATCCATCACAATGTGGTCACTCGGTAATGAGTCACACGGTTATCTGAATCAGGACTACTGCTATGATGAGCTGAAAAAGCTTACAGCGATTCCTATTCACTATGAGGCTGTCTGCAGAACAAAACGCTGGGCTTATGATGTCGTTTCTCAGATGTATACCCATCCTGCAAGATGTGAAAAAATTGCAGCAGGTCACGGATTACCGGGTAAGTATTATAAGAAACCGTTCTATCTTTGCGAATATGCTCATGCAATGGGTGTTGGTGCAGGCGAGCTTGAAAGATATGTAAAGTGTTTTTACAGTGCAGACAATATGCTTGGCGGCTGTATATGGGAATTTGTGGACCTGTCTCTTATACACATCTCCGAGCCCACGAGACTAAGGCGAATCTCG
>UQVI01000121.1 GCA_900544515.1 uncultured Oscillospiraceae bacterium
GAGATTCGCCTTAGTCTCGTGGGCTCGGAGATGTGTATAAGAGACAGGTGCATATGCACCTGCAACATCTGAATTTTTGATGTTCATCACAATGCCTGTTGACATCACTGATAAAAGAGAAACAAGCATAGGAAGATAAATTTCTTTTCGCGAATTAAAAAGATTGATTGCCAGAGTTCCCAGTGCTGAGATGATTACCGCACTGAAATATCTTATTGCATCATCACTGTCGCAGAAAACGATGTAGCCGATTCCTGCTCCAACAGCAGAGAATAAAAAATTCTTTTTGCTGGATACGGTTATCAGGGATATGGCAAAAGGGCAGCTGCCGCCCACAACGGAGGAAAAGCTTAGCACAAAGGATAGTATGAACCATACTCCTCGTCCTGCTATATCCTTGATAATGTGTTTGTATGAATTTTTGATTTTAAATTTTTCTTTAACCTGCATTATTTATCCTTCCACACAACACCTCTTTTATCACTTATAATATTATATTTAAGTTGCAGCGAGAAAAATGTAAAAAAAGACAAGCTGTAAATGATTATAATAATCTTACAACATCTTAAGGTTTTTTTAAGGAAAAAGAAAGAAACATCTGATATAATAAAAATGAAATAAAATACAGGGAGAATTTTTTATGAGCATTATTGAATGCACCAATCTGACAAAGGAATATATAAGTGGTGAAAATATTGTAAAAGCCGTTGATGACGTAACAGTTTCCTTCAGACAGGGAGAATTCTGTGCAATAACAGGCCCCAGCGGTTCAGGCAAATCTACCTTTCTTCACATACTCAGCAGCCTTGAATATCCTACCTCAGGATATGTTACCTATGCTGATAAAAAGCTTTCCGACTATAATGATAATCAGCTTTCCATTCTCCGCCGCAGGCGTTTCGGCTTCGTTTTTCAATCCTACAATCTTGTGCAGGAATTAACAGGCTATGAAAATATTCTTCTTCCTGTTATGCTGGATAAGAAAAAGCCTGACGAGGAATATATTGAAAAAATCATTAAAATGCTGGGCATTGAGAACAGGCTGAATCATTTGCCGTCTGCACTTTCAGGCGGTCAGCAGCAAAGGATTTCCATAGCACGTGCCCTTGCCAACAAGCCGTCAATTCTCTTTGCGGATGAGCCGACAGGAAATCTCGATGGTAAAAGCGGACGTGAGGTGCTGTCACTGCTGAAATATGTAGGCAGTGAGCTTGGTATATCACTTATTCTTGTTACACATGATTTGCATGTTGCAGAGCAGGCTGACAGAATTCTCACCATTGAGGACGGAAAAATTGTCCAGGATAGTTCTCCCTGCGGAGGTGTAAACAGTGAAAAATAAATTGACTGTAAACTCCATTGCTCATAGCAACCTGAAAGCAAGAAAAAAGCAGTATGCATTTATGATTATTGGAATTATTCTTGCTATGATATTTTCCTCAGGTATATTATTCTTTGCTTCCTGTGCGTATACATCAAAAAATGAAATGCTTAAAAACTCTTATGGTGCACAGGATGCTATTTTTATGAATGCAAATGAAGACCTTATGCAAAAGGCTAAGGAAGAAAATTTTGTTACTGATTATGGATTTGCGCATATTATTGGTTTTGGTTATACGGATGAAAAGGAGAATGGAACGTCAGTTGCTTATCTTGATGATAAGGCTCAAGAATTGTCCTATTTATCCTTTATTGATGGCAGATATCCAGAAAATGAAAACGAAATTGCCATTGAAAAAGCAACATTGGCAAGGCTTGGACTCGATGCAAAAATAGGCGATACAATCACACTTTCTGTGCTTCCTCAGAATGGCAGCGAATTAATGAGTAAACCTGTGGAAAAAAGCTATAAGCTGACAGGTATTGTCACCAACAAGCGTTCAAATATTATGAATAGCTTTTCATTTGATAATACGGCGGCGATAGCTGCTGCATTTGTTTGCGATGGAACACAAACAGAGCTTGGCGGGAAGGAACGGCTTTTTGCATATTTCAATTTTAATGAAAAAATGGAAGATTTTTATAGTGCGTTTGACAAATTTCTTGTGAGCCATAATGCAAGTTCGGACGATTGGATGCTGTCCGGATATCAGCACGCAGGGTACAGCAGAAGTATAGGAGATGTTCAGGAAAATATAGGATTCATTATTTTATTTGTTGTAATTCTGCTGGTGGCCTCCTGTGTTGGAATTATTAATGCCTTCAGTTCTAATCTGAACGATAGAAAAAAACAGATAGGAATGCTCAGAACTGTAGGTGCAACAAAAAGACAGATTATATCCATATTTGGAAGAGAAGCTTTTATAATCAGTCTTATCTGTGCACCGATAAGTGTACTGGTATCCTTTTTTATGGTAAAGGGTGCAACAAGTCTTCTGGGTGATGATTTTGTATTTATGCCGAATTGGTGGATACTGATTTCCTGTGCTTTGTTCAGCATAGTGTGTGTAATGCTGGCAGCATTGATCCCTCTGTTTAAGGCGTCCAGAATTTCACCAATACAGTCTATCAGAAATATTGATATCACACGTAAAATGAAAACAAAGCGCATTAAAACGCAGAAGAGCTTTAATGTGTCAAAGCTTCTCGCAGGCAGAAATATAACCTTCAACAGAAGAAGCCATATCATTGTAAGCATCATTATTGTGATTACAATCGCGTTTTCTTGTTTCGGATTTTCATATATGAAATCAGCAGAAAATGATTATTACTTTATGTCTTATGATTATGTAGTAGAGCAAAATGGATATTCATACAATTCGGATTACATTAATTTGAAAAATAATCAAATCGGATTTTCCAAAAGCGACCGGCAAAAGGTTTTGTCAATACCATATGTGAAATCCGTAAATGCTGCAAGCAGCTGCAGAGCACTAATAGTAACAGATACTTTTACAGATTATATGAAAACATTGCTGTATAGTGATTTTACAGTATATAACAGCAATTGGTATGAATACTTTAGTGAACTGACTCCGGATAATATTGATGAAGTCCAGTCAACAAAGCACAGCAAGGAATATCTTGCATTTAAGGAAAAGTATAATTTTACTCAGGATTTGTATCCGACTGAGATTGATGCCTATGAAATCGATGTTCTGAAAAAGCTGGAAAGCAGTGTGATTGACGGCAAAATAAATATTGATAAAATCAATTCAGGTGAGGAAATCATTCTTTGTGCTCCAACTGATGTTGCTTTTGGAATAGAGGAGATGAAAGGCGGAGGATACAGCTTCAGTACAGACAGAAACAAACGTATTGATAAAGAGCGTAATTATTTAAAGAAGGCCACATGTGATTATAAGGCAGGAGATAAAATAAATTTGAGTATGCTGACTGCCGATGAAATGATTGATGAAGGTGAAATGTACAGTCTTCCTGATAACTGCGAAAGAGTAGATAAAATGGTTACTATCGGTGCAATTATATCAGAACTTCCGAATAATTTTTATGAGGAGGGTACAGGAAGATTTTCACCGGATATGGAGCTGATTACCTCACTTATAGGTATAAAAAATTTTGTAAAGGATACAGACTACACGCAGTTAAATATAACACTGAAAAGTGACTGCGATGAGGAAATTGATAAAGAGGTACAGAGTCAGCTTGAGATTATAGCAGATGGTGTTTACAACAGTCATTTGCGTTCAAATTTTGAATTGGTAAATAATCAGAAGGCATATATGAAATCTCTTTTCTTTTCTTTGATTTCAATTATAGTGCTCTTCCTTTGCATCAGTGCAAGCATTATTAATAATGCTATGTCTTCCAGAATACGTGAAAGCAAACGCGAAATTGGTACACTTCGTGCTGTAGGTGCATCTCAAAGGGAGCTTACGGGCTCGTATATCCGCCAGCTTTTATCCATATTCGGCTGGAGTTATATTGCCGGCTTTGTATTGTTTTTCATTATCTTTGCGGTTATGTCCGTGATCAGTAAGGTGCAGGAAACTCCTATTGGTATTAAGATTACTGTTTGGCAGACAATCGTTTCATGTATCGTTCTTTTTGCAGTATGTGCAATCAATCTTTGGTTGAAAATCAAAAAGGAAATGAAAAACAGTATTATTGATAATATACGTGAATTATAAAATAGCTCAGGCGGATATTCTGCCTGAGTATAAGAGGTAAACGTTATGAAAAAAATCTTCATATTAATCACTGTTATACTTTGCTTCAGTTTTGGTATAACAGCATATGCAGAAGAAGTGCCTGAGGCAGCTCCTGAAACTGTTATAGAAGAGGTGACGACAACGCAGGATGCTTCACAGCCAAGACTTATGGTATCATCATATGCGTTTGGTACGGATAGTCTTTCACCTGATACAGAGAATGAACTTAAGGTAGTGATTAAAAATTATAGTAATTCTAAGGCTGTAAGCAATATCAAGCTGTCCGTTCTTGATGAAAGCGGTGATATAAAGGCAAAGGGTACAGGCACACAATATGTTGACAGAATTTATGCCGGCAGCACTTATACCTGGAAAATACCGTTGTCTGTATCCAAAATTGCACAGACAGGTGAGCATAAGCTGACTGTTTCAATGGAGTACGAGGACAAATATTATGCCGCATATTCTGCTTCCGATACGCTTAGTGTGAATGTAAAGCAAACAGTTGATATGGATTATAACACTTTGGAGCTGCCTGTAAAGGTAACACAGGGTGACACCGTGACTGTCAGTCCTAACGTTATTAACACAGGGAAAAGTACAATCAGAAATTGCAAGGTTACATTTGATATTGATGGTATTGAAAGCGGCGGTGCGTTGTTTGTCGGCGAGATTCCTGCCGGTGAAAGCAAAAATGCAAGTGCAAATCTGCGTGTTGGTACAGATGTACTCGGCAAAGTAAAGGGAACTGCCACAATCGTTTACGAGGATGAGTTTGGGGAAAGCTATAAAAAAACGGCAGATATTTCCACATTGATTGAGGAGAAAGTGGAAATTCCTGAAGAGGAGGTTCAGGAAACGGAAAAGAAAAATAATCTCCGGTGGCTTTTTGTGATTATCGGTGCAGCAGCAGGCGGTGCTTTAGGTTTTGGTATACCGACTGCGATCCGTGCAAAAAAACAGCGTGAAGAGGATGAAATGAGATTATAATATGCTTTTCGTATTATGATTTTGAACTGAAAAATACAGCGACAACAAAAAATTCCGAAACCCTCTATAATAAGGGCTTCGGAATTTTTTATATAATCATTATTATACTTTCTTTCCAATCAGTTCAAGAATTTCTTCATTGTCATTAAAATCCATAATTACAGAAAAACTTTCAATTTGTTTTTCTTCGAATTCTTTATCCTGTCTCTTATACACATCTG
>UQVI01000122.1 GCA_900544515.1 uncultured Oscillospiraceae bacterium
TCGACTAGTCGTCGGCAGCGTCAGATGTGTATAAGAGACAGTTTCTATATAGTGCATTACAATTAAATAGTTACCTTTACAGAGTTGATTTTTAAGTAAATCAACTCTTTTTTATTTGTGCTTTTCTGTTGAGCAAAAATATTTATTCTAAAACTTACTAATAATTTTAATCAAAATGTGCTGGTTACAGCATTGATTATGTTTAATATAGAACTAGCTACATTTAATAATTTCTTTGCCTCATCAATTAATCAGTTCAGCGGCGTTTAATTTATACTATATTTTCATTAGTAAATGAATTAGAAATTGATAAACACGCCCCACGCTGGCAATTTCCATCCGTTCCTTTGAGGTGTGAATATCTAATAGGTTGGGTCCGAAGCTGATGCAATCAAGGCCTTTTAATTTGCTGCAGAATATACCACATTCAAGTCCTGCATGAATAGCAACGATTTCCGGCTCTGTGCCGTATTGCCGATAATAAACACTTTCGCAAAGCTCCTGCAATCTTGAATTCTTTTTGTATTCCCAGGCAGGATAATCTCCAAATGCGTAAAGCTTTGCATTGCAGTTTTTTGCAAGGTTTTCGATTTCGTTATGAAGGGCATGCTTTTGAGCATCGACAGAGGAACGAAGTGAAAATGTAATCACAATTTTTGTGTCCTCGGTGCGAATGATGCCAAGATTTGATGATGTCTGCACAAGTCCTGAAATATCCTTACTCATAGCTCTAACACCATTGTTAACTCTTGCTAAAAAGGGGATTACTCCGTTATCAAAGCCGGCTTTAAAATCAACATGCTTTGTAAAAATATTTAGATTCTCCTCGACATTTGAATATTCATTTTCAATTTTTGCCCTGCAATCATCGACAACCCTTTGAACAGTTGCAGCATCATTTGTATTAATGGTGGCGTAGCACTCAAATGGGATAGCATTATCCTTTTGTCCACCGTCAATAGACACGAGTTGAATATCCGTTTTCTTATGAATATCACCAAGTATTTTGCCCATAAGGATTATGGCATTGGCTCTTCCTTTATCAATTTCAACACCGCTATGACCGCCCATCAAGCCATTAACAGCAATTTGAATACTGTGAGAATAGTTTTTTGCACTATTCTCTTTTTCCATTTCGACAACCAGTGTTTCGCCGCCGGCACAACTAACCGTAAATTGTCCCTCGTCCTCTGAGTCGATATTGAGCATATATTTACCCTTCAGGCTTGACATATCCATTGCATTTGCACCAAGCATACCGACTTCCTCATCGGTAGTAAATACGCATTCCAAATTCGGATGAATTATATTGTCCGAGTCCAGAACAGCCAATGCCATAGCCACTGCGATTCCGTCATCGCCACCGAGCGTTGTACCTTTTGCAAAAATATACTCGTCATCATATTCAATATCAATGCCTTGATTTTCAAAATCAATATCAGTGCTGTCGTCCTTTGCACAAACCATATCAAGATGTCCCTGAATAATGACGGTGCTGTTGCCGGTATAATTTTCAGAAGCATTTTTCTTTATCACAACATTGTTATAGCTGTCTTTAATGTATTCAAGCTTATGATTTTTTGCAAAACCAACAATATAATTTGCAATTTTATCGGTATGATAAGATCCGTGAGGAATACTGCATATTTCCTCAAAGTAACGAAAAACCTTCTTTGGTTCTAAATGATCAAGAATCATAATTACCTCACATTAAAAAAAACTTTTATTATTACTATACTATTTTTTAGCATTTAGTTAATTGGTACTGATTTGCTCCTATTATATTAAACCACAGTGTAAACAACAATACAAGTGCCGTCTTATATCTTTCATCAAACATTTGATTTAATGATGAACAATTTGCAATATTTGTATATATGTGGTATATTAAATATAAAATTGATAGAGGTGAAATGTATCATGATACAAGCGTTACCTAAAAGTAAAATGTACCGTTATTGCTTGGCGGATATTGCCAAAGGACTTTTTAATGGTATGATAGGAAACTATTTGCTCTACTTTTTTCAACCTACAGTAAAAAGCGGTTTACCTAATCTTTTGCCTCAAAACAAATTATTAGGCTTTATTACTGTTATGGCATTAATTACAGGTATCGGAAAGATTGTTGATGCTGTTACGGATCCGTTAGTTGCAACTCTTTCTGACAAATGCAATCACAAGGATGGCAGGCGTATGCCGTTTTTGCGATTTGCAGCACTTCCTTATGCACTTTCATTGTTATTGATTTTTTACACACCATTCAGTGAAGGCTCTGTAGGAAACGCAATATGGGTAGGCTTCTTTCTTGTTGTATATTATGTTTCATATACATTTTTCTTCATTCCGCGTAATGCTCTTGTGCCGGAAATTATTCCTGACGCTAATGTACGAGTTGGATACTACACTGTCAGCACAGTATTCTTTATGGGCTCAAGTGCCTTTATGTATGCTGCAACCTTGTTTGTGAATCTGCTAAAGGACGCAGGCTTATCATCATTGTGGGCATGGCGAACGGTATTCACTGTTTTTGTTGCAATAGGCATTATGTGTCTTTTGCTTAGTGCATATGCATTTAATGAAAAGGACTATGTTGAAAACAGCACAAAGCCAAACGATTCTGTGTTTAAATCCTTTGGAATTGTTTTAAGAAACCGTAATTTTGTGGTTTTCAGTTTGGGAGATTTGTTCAGTTACATTTCTCTGTGCTTCTTTGAGTCAGCAATGCTGTACTACATAACTATGCTGTTAAATATTGAAGAAAGCCAAGTGTTTTATGTTCTGCTTGCGGCAATCGTAACGGCGATTTGTCTGTTTCCGGCTATTTTAAAAATATCCAGAAAATACAACAAAAAAATCCTGTTGATTATAGCCAGTATTTTGTTCACCATAGTATTTGCGGTTATTTATGTCGGAGATAAAATTGCCGTAATGTTCGCAGGACACGAATTGATTATCGGTATCGCAGTCGGAATACTGGTTGCATTTCCTTTTGCTGCTATCAATATTCTTCCGCAATCTGTTATTTCCGATATTATTCAGCTGGATTGTCTGGAAAAGGGTGTAAACAGAGAGGGCATATTCTCGGCGGTTAAAACATTTCTTGAAAAAATAGCAGTTAGCGTTGCTATGATTATTGTATCAAGCGTATTGGCAGTCGGCGCTGTAAACGGTGAATCTGTCGGTATGCAGGGAGTAAAGCTGACCGGTGTATGTGCCGGTGTATTCAGCCTATTATCTTTAATTATGTTTATTATTTACAACGATAAAAAAGTTACCGAAGGTATTAAAAAGTATAGTTTGATGAACTATAGGGATAAGGGAGATACTAAATGAAAAAACGAGTTTTAGCTGCGGAAGAAAAAAGAAAAAATGTTTCGCCGCAGGTGCTTGAGAGCTATACTGATACACTATCACAAATGATAAATTGTAAAACAGTATTTACACACAATAACGAAAATCAAGCGGAATTTGATAAGTTCTATAAAATTCTCGAAGAGCGTTTTCCTACTCTTACGCAAAAAGCAGAGCGTTTAACCTTTGGCAGCGGATGCTTTGTATACATAATTTACGGAAACAATGCTCAAAAAAACATTATGCTTTTGTCACATCACGATGTTGTTGACGGCGGAGAGGATTGGGATACCGATCCATTCTGTGCGACAATTAAGGATGGTTCTATGTATGGCAGAGGAACTATTGATACAAAAACACCATTGTTTGCAGAACTTCAAGCGTGTGAAGAATTGCTGAAAGAAAATTATTCCTTTGACGGCATAAATCTCTATATCGGTTCCTCCAATAACGAAGAGCTTTGCGGCGACGGAATGGTGCTGGCAACAGAATATTTTAAAGAAAACGGTATTCATTTTGACGCCGTTTTTGATGAGGGCGGCGCGATTACCACCGGTATGGTTCCGACTGTTAAAGAGAAAAGTGCTATGGTTGCCGTTCACGAAAAGAGCAGACATATGTACCGTTGTACTGCCAAGAAGGTCCAAAAGGGACACGGCGGCTTAAACCAAACAAGCAACAACCCAATTTCGCAAATGACAGCCTTTATTCAGGAGGTTGAAAATAGCAAAATTTATAAAAGCAGCCTTTCAAATGAGGTCAGAGGAACTTTTGAAACGCACGCACCATATATGCAATTCCCTTTGAATATAGTAATGGGAAATATAAAATTATTTGCTCCGATAATAAAAAAGGTTATGCAAAAAATGCCGCCGGCAAAAGCAATGCTTTCAACAAGCATCGCTTTCACAACAATCTCGGGCGGTTCTATGGTTGACCCACAAATAGCTGCACACGAGGTGACGGCAACAATGTTTCTGCGTTGTGTTCGGGAGGATGACCTATATCAAGGTCTGGAAAAAATCAAAAAAATTGCCTCAAAACACAGTGTAGAGATTGAAGAAATAGAACGGGATTATTGCCATCCAACAGATTATGAAACCCCGCAATTCAAACTGTTAGAAAGCGTTATCAATGAGGTTTTTCCCGATGTAATTGTTTCTCCGTTTCTTTTGGTGGCCGGTACTGATGCCAGACGTTTTACAGATGTTGCAAATAATATATTTCGCTTCGCGCCCATTGATTTAGATCAAGTGCAATATGCATCTGTTCACGGAGCAAACGAGCACATTAAAATTCTAAATGTCGGGCAATGCGTTTGCTTTTACAAGGATTTAATCAAGAATTATTCTTTATTAGAAAAAAATAAAACCCTTGAAGTTAAGTAAAATGAACTTCAAGAGTTCAAATACATATATAATACTGCAAAATACATCTTTTTTGTATTTCTCAGATATAAAAAAGTCTTAAATTTCGCTTAACCAAGCGGTTTTTAAGGCTTTTAATTTTTACACTTTTTCCTCTTGTATATTATCATGCTGATAAAACCGGAGAACATAAATAATTTGAATCTAAAAACTTGATTTGCATTTTAAAATCAGTATAATAAATCTTGAATCAAGTATATAAAGGATAGTGAATATATGGATATTTTTTATGATTCTGACTGGCATATTCACTCTGAGGCATATGACTGCGAGGTTGAACGAAAAGAAAAATCAGATGAGCTGACAGCACTTTATTATGATTACATAAAAAACAATGAAGCCTGTTTTACGGATTAATTAAAAAATTTACATTTACATTTACAGCAAACAACCCCACTCAAAAAGCTGAAGTGACCCCGAAAGTTTAGACAAATAAATATTAAAATTTAAAAGAATGAGTTCGGTATTGCACCGGACTCATTTTCAGTTTTGATATAATTCGTTCGTTGTTGTAGTAATCAATGTAGTCTT
>UQVI01000123.1 GCA_900544515.1 uncultured Oscillospiraceae bacterium
CAGCGTCAGATGTGTATAAGAGACAGCCGCCATTGACAGTTAAAGTGAATTGTAATAAAATAGACTTTGTTAATTTTATAAACAAATAGGAGGATTTTTTATCAATGGGACTTACTTTAGCACAAAAACTTATTAAATCCCACCTTGTAGAAGGAGAAATGATTGCAGGCACTGAAATCGGTCTGAGAATCGACCAGACTCTTACTCAGGATGCAACAGGCACAATGGCTTATCTTGAATTTGAGGCTATGGGTGTTGACCGCGTTAAGACTGAAAAATCAGTGGCTTATATCGACCACAACACACTCCAGACCGGCTTTGAGAATGCGGACGATCATCGTTACATACAGAGTGTTACAAAGAAGCACGGCATTTACTTCAGCCGTCCGGGTAACGGAATCTGCCATCAGGTACATCTTGAAAGATTCGGTATTCCGGGTAAAACCTTAATCGGCTCAGACAGCCACACACCTACAGGCGGCGGTATCGGTATGCTTGCAATGGGTGCAGGTGGACTGGATGTTGCTGTTGCAATGGGCGGCGGCACATACTACATTCCTATGCCTAAAATGACAAGAATCAACCTTACAGGCTATCTCAAGTCTTGGGTATCCGCTAAGGACGTTATTCTTGAAGTTCTCAGAATTATGAGCGTTAAGGGCGGTGTAGGCAAAATCATTGAATACGGCGGCGAGGGTGTTAAAACACTTTCTGTTCCGGAAAGAGCTACTATCACAAATATGGGTGCTGAGCTCGGTGCCACCACTTCAATCTTCCCATCAGATGAAATCACACTTGCCTTTCTTAAGGCGCAGGGACGTGAAGCTGACTGGACTGAAATTCTGCCTGACGCTGATGCTGAGTATGACGAGGTTATTAACATTGATCTCTGCTCACTCACACCAATGGCAGCTTGTCCTCATATGCCTGACAGAGTTAAGACCACTGACGAAATCGGTAAAATCAAGGTTGACCAGGTTGCAATCGGATCCTGCACAAACTCATCCTATGTTGATATGATGAAGGTTGCTGCTATTCTTAAGGGCAAAACCGTTGACCCATCTGTTTCCCTCTGCATTGCTCCGGGTTCAAAGCAGGTTCTGAATATGCTCGCACTCAACGGTGCACTTTCAGATATGATTAACGCAGGTGCAAGAATTCTTGAATCAGCCTGCGGTCCATGTATCGGTATGGGTCAGTCACCAAATTCAGCAGGTGTATCACTCAGAACCTTTAACAGAAACTTTGAGGGACGTTCAGGCACAAAGGATGCAGGCATTTACCTTGTATCACCTGAGGTTGCAGCAGCATCTGCTCTCACAGGCTATCTTACCGACCCTCGTGAGCTCGGTGACGCGCCTGAAATCACAATGCCTGAGGAATTCATTGTAAACGATAATATGATTGAGGCTCCTGCTTCACCTGAAGAGGCTGACAGCGTTGAGGTACTCAGAGGTCCTAACATCAAGCCTTTCCCTCACACAGAGCCATTGCCTGAAAGCATCACGGCAAAGGCTGTGCTTAAGGTTGGCGACAACATCACAACTGACCACATTATGCCTGCAGGCGCAAAGATTCTTCCATACCGTTCAAACATTCCTCACCTTTCACAGTATTGCTTCGGTGTATGTGATGAGACATTCCCTGAGAGAATCAAGGCTGAGGGCAAGGGTATCATCATCGGCGGCTCAAACTACGGTCAGGGCTCATCAAGAGAGCATGCTGCTCTTGTTCCGCTCTACTTAGGTGTTAAGGCTGTTATTACTAAATCCTTTGCAAGAATTCACGTTGCTAACCTTGTTAATGCAGGTATTCTCCCATTCACATTTATGAATGAAGCAGACTACGATAAAATTGACCAGATGGATGAGCTTGCTCTCCCTGACATCAAGGACTGCATTGAAAACAAACAGCAGATTGTTCTTAAGAATATAACAAAGGGTGAAGAGTATGAGCTTGATTCCTCTCACCTTTCAGACCGTCAGAGAGCTATGCTCGCTTGCGGCGGACTTCTTGACTACACAAGAGAAATGAATAAATAATTCCCATACGGCAGGAGAATCCCCTCCCCTGTCATATAAATAAACGAACAAGGAGATACATATTAATGGCTGACGAAAAGCAGATTATTGACGAAGCTGTTGAAAAATTCCGTTCACTTATGGAAGCACAGCTTGCACGTGCAAAAAAAATTAAAGAGGACAAGGATTTCACTGACTATGATGCGCTTGATACAATCGTTATCGGTATCTGCGGCGGTGACGGTATCGGTCCTGTAATCACAAAGGAAAGTGAAAGAGTTCTTGCATTCTTACTTAAGGATGAGGTTGCAAGAGGTAAGGTTACTTTCAAGGAGATTGACGGCCTTACAATCGAAAACCGTGCTGCCTGCAACAAGGCAATCCCTGACGACGTGCTTGAGGAACTCAAATCCTGCCACGTTATTCTGAAAGGCCCTACAACGACCCCAAGAGCAGGCGACCCATGGCCAAACGTTGAATCAGCAAACGTTGCTATGAGAAAGGCACTTGACCTCTTCGCAAATATGAGACCTGTAAAGGTGCCTGAGGAGGGCATCGACTGGACCTTCTTCAGAGAAAATACTGAGGGTGGCTACGCTGTAGGCTCTCACGGTGTAAACATTACAGATGACCTTGCAGTTGACTTTACTGTTGCAACACAGGAGGGCTGTGAAAGAATTGCACGTCTTGCTTATGAGTATGCAAAGAAAAACAACAAGGGCAAGGTTTCAATTATTACAAAAGCAAATATCATCAAGACAACTGACGGCAAATTCCTTAAGACCGCTCAGAAAATCGGTGAGGAATATCCGGATATCATAACGGACGACTGGTATGTTGACATCACAACAGCTAAGCTTATCGACCCAATGAGAAGAAAAGATTTCAAGGTATTTGTTCTTCCTAACCTTTATGGTGATATCATTACTGACGAAGCTGCTGAATTTCAGGGCGGCGTAGGAACTGCCGGCTCAGCAAACATCGGTAAAAAATATGCAATGTTCGAGGCAATTCACGGCTCAGCTCCTCGTATGATAAAGGAAGGCAGAGGTCAGTATGCTGATCCTTGTTCAATGCTTCGTGCATCTGTTATGCTCCTTTCACACATCGGTTATCAGAAGGAGGCTGACGCTCTTGAGGCTGCACTCGACAAGTGTATGTTTGAGGAGAAGAAGCTTACAATAACAGGCAGAGACACAGGCTGTACCTGCAGTGAATTCGGTGACTATGTAATGGAAACCATCACCGAAATGACAAAATAATGATCAGAGAGGGAAAATAAAATGTCGCCTAAGGAAGATATTTCAATATCCGTTATCAAACGGCTTCCCCGTTATTATCGTTTTCTGCAGTCTCTGAAAGAAAACGGGATTGTTCGTATAAGCTCCAAAGAGCTTGCAGCACGAATGGGATTAACGGCGTCACAGATCAGGCATGATTTTAACTGCTTCGGCGGTTTCGGTCAGCAGGGATACGGATATAATGTACCCGAGCTTCACAGCAAAATCGGTGAAATTCTTTGCGTAAACAAGGAAATAAAGACCATTCTTATCGGTGCAGGTAATCTGGGAAAGGCTGTTACAAACAAGCTTTTCAATAAAAAAAGCGGTTTCAAGTTGATTGGTATTTTCGATAAAAATGAGGCTCTTTGCGGAAATATGATTAAGGGTATACCTGTAAGACACATAAATTATATTGAAAATTTCTGCATTGATAATGAGCCTGTTTGTGCAGTCACCTGTATTCCGTCAAATGATATGAGCGAAATTACGGATTTGCTTGTAAAGGTCGGTATCAAAAGCTTCTGGAACTTTTCAAATTTTGACATTGCTATGGTGCATCCTGATGTGCTTGTCGAAAATGTACATCTTACGGACAGCCTTATGACTCTTGGATATCTGACAAACACAACCTTTGAGGAAACGGAGGAATAACCTTGCAGCTAATCAGTACAAAGGAAATTGTTGATATAGTAAAATACAGCGATGATTCCGTTATACTTGTTGAAAAAATTCCTCTTACGAATCCCAATCAGTACAAGGTCCAGTATTCAGTAGTTGATTTTAAAAACAAGAGTATAGACGTATCCACCAAAAGTGCTTATCTCTTAAAAAAATTCGGTGCCAACTTCAAGCGGATAAGTGAAATTATACCGAACTTCGTTCAGTGTGAGGCAGCAGTGCTTTACGACAGGCGTGTGCTCGCTATCTACCCTAACGGTGAAGCCGGCATATTTGACCGTGAAGGCGAGCTTGACTGGAGCGGCTCATTTGACTATCACGAAAAGCCTGTAAAATGTCTGTCACTTGAGGGAAAATATTTCTGGAGTGTGTGTCCGGAGGAAAACTGTGTTATCCGCTATTCCTGCCAGAATATGAAGGTTGATTTGCGTATCGGCGGTAAGGATGCAAAAACCTTTATAAACCCTACATATATCTGTTATGATGACGGTGATTTCTATGTCTGCTGTGATAATAACAAGGTCCGCAGAATCGATGGCAGCAACTACACGGTTTCCGATTACATAAACTTTAATAATATGGTTAAGCGTTTTTACAAATACGGTCCTTATTCCATTGCTGTAATGGCAGATGGCACATATGTAATGAAAAATAATGAATAATAAAAAGAGATGTCAGAAATCTAAGTTTCCGGCATCTCTTTTTCTATGCTTGCTATTCTATTTTACCTATACTTGGATAATACCTGAACATAACCTTACCAAGTATTTTATCCTTGCTTACGAATGGATTGTTCCAGAAGCGTGAATCCTTACTGCTGTTTCTGTTATCACCCAGCATAAAATAACTGTTTTCAGGGACAACATACGGACCAAAATTCCCCTCAGGAACACATGCAGTCACAAAGCTGTCATCAAGCTGTACTGTTTCGCCATTCACTTTTGTGACATACACAACTCCATTGACAATCTCAACCGTTTCGCCAGGCAGACCGATCACTCTTTTAACAAAAATCTGCTCTTCATCATCAGGAAAATTAAAGATAACCACATCATATCTTTCAGGATCATCCTTATTGTAAGCAAGGCGACTGGCAATGATTCTGTCCTTTTCCTGAATCGTATTGAGCATTGAACCTGTGGGCACAACAGCATTTGCAAAAACATAGGTTCTCAGCAGCAATGCAGCAATAACAGCAAGCACCACCGGTACGATAAAGGTGATTATATCACGCAGTAAAGTTTTTGGTTCTTTTTCACTTGTTTCTTTTTGATTATTAGACATATCCCATTCTCCGATTATTTTTTTAATATTATAGCATATAAT
>UQVI01000124.1 GCA_900544515.1 uncultured Oscillospiraceae bacterium
GAGATTCGCCTTAGTCTCGTGGGCTCGGAGATGTGTATAAGAGACAGATATTATTACAAATTATAGAAGAAAAATGCATAACCACAATGTATTGTGGTTATGCATTTATTTTGCTTGTTCAGAAGTACAATATATTATTGCGGAAATTTTAGCTGAGTTTTGCCTTGCCTGTGCATAATTCGTAATATCTTCCCTTTTGGCTGATCAGATCCTCGTGGTCACCGCGTTCAATGATTTCACCGTTTTCAAGCACCATTATAGCATCTGAATTACGGACGGTTGAAAGCCTGTGGGCAATTACAAACACGGTTCTGTTCAGCATCAATCGGTCCATGCCATGTTCAATATGAAGCTCTGTACGCGTATCAATTGAAGATGTTGCCTCGTCAAGAATCATAACAGGAGGGTCAGCAACAGCAGCACGTGCTATTGCAAGCAGCTGTCTCTGTCCCTGTGAAAGGCTTTCGCCGTCACCGGTGATTTTTGTGTTGTATCCGTCAGGAAGACGTCTTATGAATGAATGGGCAGATGCAAGCTTTGCAGCCTCAATACATTCTTCGTCCGTTGCATCCAGTCTGCCGTAGCGGATGTTATCCATAACCGTGCCGGTGAACATATGGGTATCCTGAAGAACGATAGCAAGACTTTTTCTTAAATCATTCTTTTTGATACGCTTTATATCAATTCCGTCATAGGTTATTGTACCGTCCTGAATGTCATAAAATCTGTTTATCAGGTTTGTAATCGTTGTTTTACCTGCACCGGTTGAGCCGACGAAAGCAATTTTCTGACCCGGCTTTGCATAAAGATTGATATTTTTCAGTACCTGTTTTTCAGGAACATAGCTGAAATCAACGTTTTCAAATACAACCTTTCCTTCAACAGGAATTTTCTTATTACCGTCAATCCAGAACCATTGCTTTGAATCCGAATTTTTCTCCATACTGAGGGTGACTGTTCCGTCATCAACTTCGCTGTCCATTTCCATTATTTCAAAAACGCGTTCTGCACCGGCAAGAGCAGAGAAAATATTATTCATCTGATTCATTATCTGGTCGATAGGCTGCCTGAACTGTCTTGTGTAGCCTAAGAAAGTGAAGAATGTGCCTATTCCCAGTGCGTGCGACAGAACAAGCATTCCGCCTGCAAGGGCAATTGTGGCATAGAGTGCGTTGTTAATACCGGTTCCGCAGGGTCCCATAATACCTGAATAGAAGTTTGCATTTGTTGCAACCTTGCGGAATTTTGAATTGAGCTCGTCAAACTCTTCAATTGCCTGCTGCTCGTGATTGAACACTTTTACGACCTTCATACCCTCAATAGTTTCCTCAATATTTCCGTTCATTGCACCCAGTGCTTCCTGCTGTGCCTTGAAATATTTGCGAGTATTTTTTGCAATATTAACAGAGTTGACAATCATTATAACAAGGAAAACGAGTGCTACAAGGAATAACTGCCATTTCAGAACAATCATCATTACTACTATGCTGACAAAGGAGAAAATTGAAGAAACGAACTGAACGATTGTCTGTTCAAGCATCAGCTGAATATTATCCACATCGTTTGTGAAACGGCTCATAATTTCGCCGTGTGTTTTTGAATCAAAATATTTCAGCGGTAAGGTCTGAAGATGATCAAATAAATCTTTTCTGATATTGTTTGTGGTCTTGTAAGCGACCTTAACCATGATTTTTGACTGAATAAAAGAAAATAGGGATGCGCCTATATAAAAGAGTGATACAATAGCAAGATTGACCATAAGCTGACGTACACCCTGTGTTGCAAAGGTACCGCCTTTTATGGATTCTTCCACTCCGTCAAGTATAGGCTTCAGCCAGTATGAAGCACCTGTTGAACACAGTGTGCTTAAAATAAGTGCGAACAGAACAACAAATAAAAGAGCTTTGTTTCTGCCGATATATTTTAAAATATGTGACAGCGTTTTTTTGGCATTTTTAGGTTTTTGTATGCCTTCTCCTCTGCCTCTTGGTCCCATTGGCGGCATTATTCAAGCACCCCCTTTTTCTGTGTACTGCATATTTCCTGATAAATTTCATTGCTTTCCATAAGCTCCTCGTGCGTGCCTATGCCTTTTATCTGACCATCATCCACAACAAGGATTTTGTCAGCCTCCTGAACAGATGAAATTCTCTGCGCAATTATGAAAATTGTTGTATCTTTTAAATTACTGTAAAAGCTTTCTCTTATTTTAGCTTCCGTAGCAGTATCAACTGCACTGGTTGAATCATCAAGAATAAGAATCTTCGGCTTTTTAATCATAGCCCTTGCAATACAGAGTCTTTGTTTCTGTCCGCCGGAAAGGTTAAGTCCGCCCTGAGCAAGATAAGTATCATAACCGTCAGGCTGTGAAAGAATGAAATCCTCTGCCTGTGCTGCTTGGCATGCGTTGGTGATTTCTTCGTTCGTTGCATCCTTTTTACCCCAGCGGATATTATCGCGAATTGTACCTGAGAAGAGTATGTTTTTCTGAAGAACAACGCCAATCATATCGCGCAGTGCGGTCAGATCGTAATCCTTAACATTCACATCGTCAATGAGGACTTCGCCTTCTGTCGCATCATAAAGTCGCGGAATAAGATTAACAAGGCTGGATTTTCCGCAGCCTGTACCGCCGACAATACCGATTATTTCACCCGGATTTGCGGTGAAGCTGATGTTATCCAGTATATTATCGCCTGATTTTTCAGGTGAGTATTTAAAGGAAACATTTCTGAATTCAATTTTGCCCTTTGATGAAGCGGTATCAGGGATATAGGGTGATTCAGGATTTTTGATATCAATTTCAGTATCCAGAATTTCCACAACTCTGTCACCGCAGGCCTTTGCTCTTGTAAGCTGTAAAAGGAACATGGAAACCATCATGATGTTCATCAGTACCTGAATGATGTATGAGGATATAACGGATATTTCACCGACATCCATCTGTCCTGCAGCGGCTGAATTTGCACCCTTGTAATAGATATATACGATTACAACATTCATCATTAGCATCAGAATCGGCATAACCGTTACAATCATTCCGGCAGCCTTTGCTCCCTGATTTGCAAGATCGTCGGAGGCTTTGTGGAATTTGTCCTTTTCTCTGTCCTCTCTTACAAATGCCTTTACAACTCTTATACCGATGAGATTTTCCTGTACAACACGGTTAACGTTATCTATTTTTTTCTGCATTTTCTGAAACATCGGAAAGCCGAATTTCAGTATAACCGCAACGATTACTAAAATGATTGGAAGAATAATAACAATGATGAGCGAAAGCTTTGCGTTAATTGAAAATGCAAATATTGCTGAAACAATCAGCAGAGCAGGTGCTCGCACAAGCATTCTCAGACACATCATAACCGTATTCTGCAGCATGGTTACATCATTGGTCATTCTTGTGGTAAGTGATGCTGTTGAATACGTATCAATATTTCTGAAGGAAAATTCACTGGCCTTTAAATATAAATCCTTTCTGAGTCTGTAAGAAAATTTCTGACTGACAACCGAAGATGTTTTCATGGTGGCAAGACCGCCGCAAAGACCTATTATTGCCAGAAGAAACATAAACACTCCGATTTTTATAACCGTTGATTTCGCATCGTCAGGGGTTTGTGTATCATTCACCAGTTCATAAACGGTGTTTGCCAGTGAAGGCATTGCAAGCTCACATATTGCCTCAATAATCATACCTGATGCACTGATGAGTGCGAGCCCCCACAGACCCTTCATATATTTTGAAAGCTTTTTTATCATTCCCTTTCACCTCTTTCAATAATATTATGGATTGCAAGATCAAGCAGGCCTGACAGTTCAAAAGCCTGTTCTTCTGTCATATTCTTTTTCAGAACAGTTTCCAAAGAATCCATATGTTTTTTTATGTTTTCCGGTGCCAGCTTTGCTTTTTCTGTTGGATAAAGTCTTGTAATTCTGGCATCCTTTTTATCAGGCTTTTTTATTACAAAGCCTGCTTTTTCCATCCTTTTGATGGATACACTGGCAGTTGCACCTGATACATCAAGAAGATTTGCAAGCTCATTTATGGTAATGCCTTCATTTTCTGCTAAGGCGAGTACAATATCCTCCTGTCCCGAAAAAAGTCCCTGCTCGGCAATCGCTTCATTGAACGATTGACGCAGAATTTTTGACAAACACATAACACGCGGAGCAATGTGTTCCTTCGGCGGAGGACCGCAATGCTTTCTATATCTCATAAATACTTCCTTATCTTGTTAATTTAGCCGACTATCTTTAGCCGGCTAACGATTATTTTATCACAAGTTTACAAAAAGTCAAGATAAACATTGTAAACGATTTATGAATGTGTTAGAATAGCACCCTGTAATACTGAAATGGAGCATATACTATGGATTTATATGATTATAATACCGTAAAAAGAATACTTTCAAAGCACGGCTTCACCTTTTCAAAGGCACTTGGTCAGAATTTTCTTATCAATCCGGACGTCTGTCCTCAGATGGCAGAAAGTCTGTCAGCCGATGAAAATACAGGTGTGCTGGAGGTAGGACCCGGAATAGGCGTTCTTACCAAAGAGCTTTGCAGGGTTGCAGGCAAGGTAGTGTCTGTTGAGCTTGACAAAAGGCTTTTCCCTGTCCTTGATGAAACGCTTGCGGAATTTGATAATCTTGAAATTATAAATGCAGATGTTATGAAAATTGACCTTAATAAACTGATTGAGGAAAAATTCAGCGGCTGTTCATCTGTTAAAGTATGTGCAAATCTTCCTTATTATATAACCTCACCGGTAATTATGACCCTGCTTGAAAGCAAGCTGCCTGTTGACGAAATTGTTGTTATGGTACAGAAGGAGGCAGGTGAACGGCTTTGTGCTGAGGTTGGTTCACGTATGGCAGGTGCAGTTACGGTTGCGGTCAATTATTATGCTGACAGTGAAATTCTGTTTGATGTGAACCGTGACAGCTTTATGCCCAGTCCTAAGGTCGATAGCGTTGTGATCAGACTTACCGTCAGAAAAAAGTCAAAGTTTGAAGTCAGCAATGAAAAGAAATTTTTCAGCCTGGTCAAGTGTGCCTTTTCTCAGAGAAGAAAGACCGCACTTAACAGTATATCCAATACAATGGGTGTGCCGAAGGACAAAATTTCTGCCGTGTTTACCGAGCTTGGTCTGGATACAAATATACGTGCAGAAAAGCTTACAATGAATGATTTTATAAATATTGCGGACAGATTATAAACTGTCTCTTATACACATCTCCGAGCCCACGCGACTAAGGCGAATATC
>UQVI01000125.1 GCA_900544515.1 uncultured Oscillospiraceae bacterium
GATTCGCCTTAGTCTCGTGGGCTCGGAGATGTGTATAAGAGACAGATATATGGTTTTAGGGTAAATTTCAATAGCAACAGCTATAATGGACAATATGTAGTCCAAATAGCGTGAAAGGAGATGCACTGCCATTATTTCAGTTTTTGCATACAATAAAGTATATTGAAGCATAGTTTGGTAAACTGAATAGCAATAGGTTATAAAAGAATGTTTTCGTCTTATATAGCGTTAAAATGCTCAGATATATCGATTTTTTGCATCCTCATGCTGTTGTTCTTCAGTTCATCAAACTATGAATGCCGAACGTGATAAATTAAATAAAATAGTTGTCTTTATCAGGTAAGTTCCTGTTCGGTGTTCAATACTAACGAAATGAGGTGTGGTAATGACTTTATATATAAAGGTGGGTTCAATCACTAATGCACAGCGCGGACAGCGTATTCTGCGCTCAAAGGGGTATAAAGCTCAGATAAAGAAAATTGAGAATCCTTCTAAAACGGACGGATGCGGATATGCACTTGAGGTATCTTCGGATGATGATACACCGGTGAAAATACTGGAAAAAAATAAAATAAAGATCAGGGGTGTTGAGATGCTATGATTTACCTGGATAACAGTGCCACCACTAATCCGAAACCAAATCCTGTTTTAGCCTCTGTGGGCTATGCAATGAAAAATTTCAGTTATAACAGCGGCAGGGGAGGTTACAGGCAGTCGGTCCTGGCCGCTGAAAAAATATATGATGTACGTGAAAAAATAGGCGGCTTGATTTCGTTTTCACCGCAAAATATAGCTTTTACTCCGAACTGTACACTGGCACTGAATATGGCAATAAAGGGCAGTGTGAAAAAAGGAGATCATGTGATTATTTCCTGTATGGAGCATAATGCTGTTTCAAGACCTGTTGATGCATTAGCAAAAAAGGGAATCATAACTTATGATGTTGCGGCGCTTGGAAGCAGTGCAGAGGAAACGGTAAATCATTTCAGAAGGCTCATCAAAAAAGAAACCTCTCTGATTATCTGTATGCACGCATCAAATGTATTCGGTTATGTATTTCCTATCAAGGAAATCGGTGCTCTGTGCCGTGAAAACGGAATACGCTTTATTGTGGATGCTGCCCAGAGCTTAGGTGTATTAAATGTGAATGGGAATGATTGTAATATTGATATACTCTGTGCACCGGGACATAAGGGACTGTACGGACCTATGGGTACAGGCTTTATGGCAGTAGGTGATGATGTTGAGCTTGAGACGATTGTTGAGGGCGGTACAGGTTCATCATCCATGTTACTCAGTCAGCCTGATTTTCTTCCTGACCGCTTTGAATCAGGAACGCTGAACAACAGCGGAATTATAGGGCTTGGTGCAGGAATTGATTTCGTTAAAGCAAAGAGAATTGATCATATTTACAGTCATGAATTAAGTATTGTGCAGATGCTTCATAAAGCACTGGAGAAAAACAGTAATGCAGCACTTTATACACCGTTTCCTGAGAAAGGCAGCTTTGCTCCGATACTTTCTTTTAACTACGCTGATTACCCTTCGGAAAAAACAGCGACGCTGTTAGCTGACAGGGGAATTGCAGTGCGTGCAGGCCTTCACTGTGCACCATTGGCTCATCGGTCGTTAAACACGATGGACAGGGGAACAGTAAGAATAAGTCCGTCCGTATTTACAACCCAACGTGAATGTGAAATTTTTTTGAACACTTTAAAAAAACTTTGATATTCCCTTTATTTCTCGCATATTGTGTGTTAAAATATTTTTATAAGCAAAAAAGTTTCTAAGGAAGTATAATATGTTAGAACGAATGACAGATACTTTAAATAAAATACTGAGTGTGTTTTCCACATTTTCAATAACGGACTTTTTAGATATTGTTATGGTTTCCATTGTTATCTATATATGTATACGCATTATAAGAGAGACAAGAGCCATACAACTTGTAAAAGGTCTTATTTATCTTGCTGTAGTATACGGAGTAGTAAGGCTTCTCAATATGGAAGCGTCGAGCTTTATTTTTAAGGCGATTTTTTCAAATATTCTTATTATTCTTGTTATTCTGTTTGCACCTGAGGTCAGAAAAATTCTTGAACAGGTCGGACACGGTGCAACCGCTAAAAATCTGAAAGCAATTATTCATCCGGGTGTTGCGGTGGAAATTGCAGAGATTTCAGAAGCTATTGAATCTGTCTGCAAGGCCTGTTCGGATATGAGTGACCAGAAAATAGGTGCACTCATATGCTTTGAGAATAATACCCTTCTCGGAGATGTTATTGCTACAGGAACGGAGCTTCACGCTAAAGTTTCCAAAGAGCTTGTTGAAAATATATTCTTCCCCAAATCACCACTTCACGATGGTGCTATGGTGATTCGTGACGGTGAGATTTATGCTGCCGGCTGTATTCTTCCCCTGACAAAGAAAACGGTTTCTACTGCACTTGGTACAAGGCACAGAGCCGGCATAGGCCTTACTGAGCAGAGCGATGCAATTGTTGTTATCGTCAGTGAAGAAACAGGATTTATTTCCGTTGTTCAGAATGGAACACTTCAGAGAGATATTTCAGATGGTGATCTGAGAGATATTCTTATGACCGCTTTTGTTCCGTCAGGCTCCTCCTCCGATGACAAGATAATAACAAGACTTGTAAGGAGGATAAAAAAATAATGTCTAAAGAGAAAAATGGTAAGTTTTCTATCAGAAAATTAATTTACAATGATAAATATCTGATTATCATTTCAATTATTTTAGCGGTGATTATATGGATTGTTACATCTATGAATCTGTCACCTGAAACCACAAAGACCATAACTGTTCCCGTAACGGTTGATTTTTCCGATTCAGCTGCTGAACAGCTTGGCATAAAGTGCTTTGGTGATGAAAAGGTTGATGTTGATGTAACAATAAGCTGTAAAAAATACCTTGCTAAGGATATCACAGCCGATGATCTGAATGTGTATCTTCAGACAAATGTTGTAACCTCCAGCGGTAATTATGATGTGCCGATTAAGGTGGATACATCTGAAAATGCAGATTTCAAGGTTACAAGCTTTTACCCTACAGTATATAAAGGCTACTTTGATGTTGAAGATGAAAAGACAATGGATGTTGATGTCAAATTTTCAAAAAATGATTTTATTGAGGAAGGTTACACAATGGGTCAGCCTTTGCTCAGTGAGAGTACGGTCACTGTAAAAGGACCGCGTTCATATGTCTCGCAGGTGGCATCTGTTTCTGCTATAATCAATGTTGACAATAAGCTTAAGACGACGACCTCTATGGATTTGCTGGTAACTGCGTTTGACAGCAACGGTACGAAGGTTAATTATGTGACGATTGAAACAGGCGGAGAAAATCTTACGGTTACAATACCTGTTCTCAAGGAAATGGAGCTTGATGTGGCTGTGAATTTTGCAGGCAAACCGAGCAGGCTGAATATTGATGATTTTAATGTATCGTACAGTGTAAATCGTGTCAATGCAGGTGTGCTGGAGGATGCAAATATAACCAAAGCAACAATCGGTAGCATTGATTTTTCAAAATTAAGGGCAGGGGAAAATAAGTTCACCTTTAATGTTGAGTCACTGGACGGCTTTGTTATTCTTGATAATATCAAGGAAATTGAAGTGACGGTAAATGTTCCGTCAGATTATGTTGCTAAAAATGTATCGGTAAATTCAGATAATATTAAGATTATCAATGTTCCTGAAGGCTATAATGCTTCAGTTGTGGGAATAAGTGCAGGAGAGGTTACAGCCATAGGACGCGAGAATATTTTGGAAAGTATTTCAAGTGCAAATGTCAGCCTTGTGGTCGATTTATCCGGGATTGATGCTGATAAAATGAATGTCGGTACACATTCCTATAAAACCACAACGGCACTGGGTAATTCCGATACCTGTTGGATTTACGGCGATTATACGGCAGAGGTTAATATAACAAAGAAATAAAACGAAAAGACAGACATTGAATATGGGATGTATATCTCACTCAATGTCTGTCTTTTGTTGTTTGAATTATGTAGTATAAAATAATGATTTGTTCTGTGATTTGGAATATCTGTAAACGCTCATTTCAATTCCCAGCGCAAGATATATACAAAGTGACGATGAACCTCCGGCAGAGAACAACGGCAGAGTAATACCGATACAAGGCAATAAGGAAAGCTCCATACCTATGTTAATGAATATCTGAGCGAAAAGCATGACTGCAATTCCGCTGCACATCAGGTAGCCAACATTATCTCTCGCTTTAAGACCGGTAAGCATTACCCTTACAATCAGTATAAGCAGAAGCAGGATGACTGCAAGTGTGCCAACGTATCCGAATTCTTCGCCTGCAACCGATAAAATCATATCATTGTCGTTTACGGGAACAGCACCGCTCTGCGTCATACTTCCGTTAAGAAAGCCTTGTCCGAACCAACCGCCTGATCCCATAGCAATTTTGCCGTTTGTCTGCTGATAAAGCGTATCGGCATACTGCTCAGGATAGAATAATGCGGTTATTCTTTCACGCTGAAGTCCGTCGATGATGTTCAGCTTCCAGGCTGCGGCAAAGGCTACGATTATGGCACATATGCCTGCCACAAAATAGCCGATGTTTATCTTTGCAAAGAAAAGCATACCGATGAACATAATCAGGAAAATAAGTGCTGAGCCGGCATCACCTGTTGCCACAACCAGTGCCACAGGTACCATTCCGTGAATGACCAGCGGTATGATCGTTTTCAGCCTGTTGATTTTATTCTTAACCATATCAAGGTGATAGGAGAAGGAGATGATAAATCCTACCTTTAAAAGCTCAGAGGTCTGAAAGGTGAATACACCTAAATCAAGCCAAGACTTTGCATCAGGACGGTCAGGGTTGGCCGCCTTACCGAACAGCATCGTGATAATCATAAGACCTATGCAGCCGGCTGCAATTAACGGCCATAGCTTTGAAATGATTTCATAGTCAATGTTGCACACAATCAATGCGATAACGATTCCGCCGAAAACGGATACAAGCATTGATTTTACGCCGCCTGAGATGATTCCGCCGTCTTTCAGGCTTGAATATGTGGCACTGTATACAAGTATAAGACCGTACATAGAAGCGATGAGCGAGGTGAAAAGAGTAACAAAGTCAAGTCCGCCGAAAAAGCCTATTCTGTTTTCTTTCATAATCGGTTATCGCCTCCAATCGATGTAGTTATGCTGTCTCTTATACACATCTCCGAGCCCACGAGACTAAGGCGAATCTCGT
>UQVI01000126.1 GCA_900544515.1 uncultured Oscillospiraceae bacterium
GAGATTCGCCTTAGTCTCGTGGGCTCGGAGATGTGTATAAGAGACAGGAATTTAAGACTTGTCAGCCATATTGTAAAAAAGTATTATTCAAAGACAAATGATACAGATGATTTAATCAGTATAGGTACCATCGGCCTGATTAAAGCAATTGATTCCTTCAATGCTGAAAAAGGCACCCGCCTTGCTACATATGCATCACGATGTATAGAAAACGAAATACTTATGCATTTCAGGGCAGGAAAAAAGGTTGCGAATGATGTATATCTGAACGATACGCTTGAGATTGACAAGGATGGCAATCCGCTGACCATTGAGGACACGATCAGCAGTCCTGATGATTTGGCAGACAATCTGGAGGTCAAGGTACGCTGGGAAAAGGTTGCTAAAATCATTGAGAATATGGAAGATGAACGTGAAAAAGAAATCATTATATTACGATATGGGCTGGACAACAAAAAACCTCTGACACAACGCGAGGTTGCACAGAGGTTAAATATAAGCCGAAGCTATGTATCAAGAATTGAAAAAAAGGTATTAAACGATATAAAAAAGCAGGTTGAATAGGCTATCTGACAAAAATATTACCACCGCTGCAGTCAATTGCAACGGTAAGCGGAAAGCTGTCAAATTCAAATCTTTTAACGGACTCACAACCTAAATCATCAAAGGCGATAACTTCACAGGATTTTATGCACTTCGATGCAAGTGCACCTGCACCGCCGATAGCACAAAGGTAAACTGCTTTATTGCGCACAATAGCATCGCAAACTGCCTGACTGCGTTCCCCCTTACCTACCATAGCGACCACACCTCTATCCAGGAAATCAGGAGCAAAAACATCCATTCTGCTTGATGTGGTAGGTCCGCAGGCACCGACAGCCAAATTCTCCGGTGCAGGGGTAGGACCGGCATAATATATAACAGCATCCTTTAAATCGTACGGCAAATCCTTACCCTCGCTTATATACTGTGTTATTCTTTTATGAGCGGCATCACGCGAGGTGTATACTGTGCCCGAAAGCACAACTCTGTCCCCCATTTTCAGCTTTTGGGCGCATTCCCTGAGCTGATTTGTATTCAGTGTATATTCCATTACTTATTTTCCAGTTCTTTTTTCAGCTCTCGGTTTTCATTTCTAAGAGCTTTATTTTCTTCCTCAAGCGTTTCGAGCATTGCTATATTCTGCTTAAGTTCACGGCTGATTGACTTTAATTGAAAATCAAGATTCGAGTTAACAATTTCAAGCCGCTGACATTCAAAATTGACATCCTCAAGGGCTGCCATAAGACGAGATATTTCATTGATTAATTCTTTGACATCATTTTTGCTTGTCATATTACAGTCCCCTTTCAAATGAATAGCATAAAAGAGGTTGCATGAAACAACCTCTTTTTTATAATAATCAGTTAGAGATGTCTACATCCTTTTCAAAGTAACGAGAACCAAACCAATTCTCTTTAATTGTATATTCTTCCTCTAATTTATCAGCAGCAGACTTGCTGTCATCAGATGCAAGTGCCTGCTTTGCATTGTACTGCCATACTGTCTGGTCATTAGCACCTACAAAATACATAATATGATAACCGTTATCGGATTTAACAATACCTGTATCGCCTGCTTTTCTGCCGTCTTCAAAGCACCATGCTGAGAAGGAATTAACCATCTGACCGGTTACAACATTTTCATAAAGACCGCCATTGTCCTTTGAACCGGGATCAGTTGAATTTTCGCTTGCAAGCTTAGCAAAGCCATCCTCAGTCTTATCCCATCCTGAGAGAATGTTGCCTGCTTTTTCATAGGCAGCTTTCCACTGTGCATCGGTAGCAGCTGTTACATCACCGTTTTCATCATCCGTTTCAGGAGCAATGAGAATGTGGCGGATGTTAATTGTCTTTCTGTCTGAAAGAGATGCAGGTGAAATGACATAAACAACAGATGTGCTGTACTGCTTGATATCGCCTGCTTTTCTGTCTGAACTGAAGAGCCAGTCAAGACCTGAATACTTAAGCTCTTCATCGTCTGAATGCTCCTCGCCTTCTTCATGCTCGTGTGCATCAGCAGTTGCAATTGCATACTGTCTTGCCTGAAGAGCAGATTTAGTCATACCAATCTCAGTTGAATATGCTTCGTCTGCATAAGCCTTCTTCTCATAATCAGAGCTTGCATACTGAGCACATAAATCAGCGAAGTTTGAACCGTCAGCCTTAAGCTTATCAGCAAAAGCCTTTGCATCGTCCTCACTGCTGCACTCAAAGAATTTAATGTCAACCGTTTTTAAATCGTCCTCATGCTCATTCTTATAAGCATTGATATCATCTGCTGAATACTCTTTCTCAGTGGATTCATTACCAAGCTGGCTCTGATAATTCTGAGCGATATACTGACGTGTTGTTTCGGTTCTGAATACAGACTCTGTTACACCCTTACCCATAGCTCTTACAAGATAGCCGCTGAGCGTATAGCCGTACTGATTTGCTGTTTCCTCGTACTGCTTAAGTGTATCATCAATCTGTGATTTCTGCTCGTCTGTAATTTCAGGCTCTTTGCCGTCATTAGCAGCAACAGCAGCAAGATAATATGTGTATGTGCTTTCAATGGAATCAAGAACCATCTGATGCATATGCTTATCCCAAGACATTGTTTCATTTGTGTCGGGATCGGTATATGTCTGAGATGAAAGCTTCTTATCAAAGTCAACATCAAGACCAAGCTGTGAAGCATCAAGACCGTACTGTGCATACTGGCTGATCTGTGACTGAAGACTATTGTATGTTGTTGCAAAATAGAAATTATAAGTAGCAACTTTAATCTTAGCCTTATTATCACCATTGCTTACAGTCACACCTGTCAAGGTCTGAGCAGGTAAACTAAGTGATGCAATAAAGCCTTTTCTCACCGCACCGGTAGCAACGTATGTTACAAGAAGAGCAACAACAATAACAATACAAACTGCTGCCTGAATAATCTTCTTGGTACGCGGAGCAATACTGATTGCTGCACCCTTACCGGCAGGAGCACTGCCAGCCTTTTTCTTCTTACTCTTATCGGCACCGCCTAAGCTGCCGCCTGTAAGTAAATCCTCATCTAATTGTTTCTTAGCCATCTTTTTTCATCCTTTTACAGAGTTAGTTATTTATTCAACAGTATTTTACACTATTATTAGAAATAATACAAGTATTATTTTTAATAGCCTTGTGATAAATTTCCGTTTGAAGAGCTTTCGTTAGCTGTTTTCTTCTCAACTAAAAACTTATCATTTGCTTTTTTTAGAACAGAATCGTGCTTGCTGAGCTGGGTATCATCAACGATTTTCTGAAGATTGGTATTGCGTACATCAGAAGCAAGCTGCGCCTTATACGCTGCATCCTTTGAAATAAAGAACATAATATGGTAACCAAACTTTGATTTAACAATCTCAACATCGCCGAACTTGTGCTCTTTATCAAGTGCCCATGATTCAAACTCAGATACCATATTACCCTCGCTGACATTTTCGCAAAGGCCACCGTATCTTCCGCTGTAGCCGCCTGCGCCTGTAGAAGCAACATCATCGCTTTCCTCCTCAGCAAGTGCTGCAAAGGCAAGCTCTGTCTTATCACCGGAATTGTATTTATCCAAAATACTCTTTGCTTTTTCGTCAGCAGCAGCCCATTCCTCATCATTGAAAATCGTATTGCCGCTTTCGTCCGTTTCAGCATCCAGACGTTCGGTTTCAGGCATAATCAGGATATGTCTTACGGAATACAGTTCCTCTTCAGAATGGGTAGGCTGTTCTGTTTTAAGGATAATATAAGCATAGCCCATTTTATCGTTGATATAGTATTTTACAGTACCTGTCGGCTCATTTTCATCAAAAAGCCAGTTGTTGATTTCCTCACCGAACTGCGTATCTGTACCTGACATCTGACCGTCTATATTCGCCTCATAATTTGCTGTTGCCTGCTTTATTGCATCCTTTTCGGACAAGGACGAATCAGCCTCCATAGCAGAAGCGGCATCATTTTTGATATAATCCTCATATACTGTAGGAACCAAGTCGATAATGGACTGTCTGTCCTTTATTTTAGCTGCATAATCCTGAACAGACTTTTCAGACTTTTTCTTAGCCTCGTCACTGCTTGAATCATATGTCAGTGCAAGGTATGAGAAATTAATCTGATAATAGTCCTTCTTGTGCTCCTCGTAAAACTTATTGATTTCTTCACTTTCAGGCTTGTTTTCAATAGCAAATCTGCCCTGATAGTTTATAGCCAGATAAAAACGTTCCATATAAAGGCGGAAGGTTTCCTCCGTACAATAATCACCGAAAACATCTGAGATATAATCATTGAGTGAAGCATTCTGCTCTGATGCAGAGCTCTTAAGATTATCAATATAATCGTCAATCATCTTCTGCTGACCTGTTGATAAGGTTATGCCTGCTTTTTTTGCAGCATCACATAATACACAATGGGTTTTCAGCTCATCAAGTGTATCATTCTGGAAAACCTCCAGCCATGAAACTTTATTCCCGTCTTTATCAGTAGTATATTGGGTTGCATAATCCGCAGTTGTATCAATGCCATAATAGCTTGCATACTTCTCATATTCACTTACAACGCTGGAAAAATAAAGATTATACATACCGAGACTGATTTTGCTGTCATCAATTGTTGCAACAACGGAAGCAGGATTCATCAAATCCCCTTCTTTACCATTGGGAACGGTATAATATCTGACACCGAATACAGCAAGAACTGCAATAATAGCTGCAACAAATATTGCAAGAGGCACGAATGTAAAAACGTCTCTGTTCACTACAACCTGTCTGTTGGCAGAATAATCGTTAGCTGAAAGATACTCGCCTGATGTATTATTTGTTTCAGGGAAATCAGGTACTGAAAACATATCATTATTCAGAGTCGGTGCCTCTGCCTCAAATTCCCAGTTATCATTGGTTTCATATTTAATACCGTCTTTTTCCTCAAGTACAACGTCATTTTCGTTATCCGCATTGCCGTCAAGAGGAAGTTCACTGTTAAGTTCCTTGTCTTTTTCGTCCATACTAACACCCCTGAAAATATAAAAATTATATAAAATAGCTAATAATATACCAATAAATTATACAATAATCATAACTGTAATGCAACCAAATTATTATTTTTAACTGTAAATAAACCTGTCTCTTATACACATCTCCGAGCCCACGAGACTAAGGCGAATCTCGT
>UQVI01000127.1 GCA_900544515.1 uncultured Oscillospiraceae bacterium
CATCAAGATATTGAGGAAGATTTTCCTGAAAATCAAATTCAAAATTTTCACTCAATCTTTCACAGCTCTCATTAAAACACATTGGCTTATACTCTTTACACAGCTCCATAGTGATTTCTCCTTTAATGTTTCTAACAATAACTATGCAAAGAAACCGGATAATATAACAAAAAAGGTTACAGAAATTTGTTCTGTAACCTTTTTTAATTATGTTTCATTTTTCACTTTCTGAATTTTAAATATGGATCTTAACAATGGTGCTAAAAATTTTGGACTTTTGATTAAAACGACCTTCATAACCCATTCCCCCATCACTTTTTACAGCACATAATACCGAGAATGATTACTACGATAGCAAGAATTCTTGTTATCCATACTGTCGGCAGACAGCAAGCCAAAACACAACCGACACCAAAGGCTATCCAGAGATAGTCACGACGGCACATTTTCTTCATGTAGCAACACCTCGTTCACGCTGTATTTACTACATACTATGTAAGAAAAATTTAATCGTTACTGAAAATCAAAATAATTTTTCCGCTTTTTACAATTATTTTTACTTCATCGGATTTGAACTCATTGCTCTGGGTTAATTGCTCATAAGGTTCAATTGTAACTGAGTCCAAATCATATTCTGCACCTATTATTGAAAGACCTTCACACTTCTCAAACAAAGCAAATAAAGAAAAATATTTGTACTCTCCTTTTTTTATAACCGTTTCACCGCTTGCAACCGTAAGCTCATTTTTACTGTCAACAAGCACACATTTGATATTTCTGTTAAAGCAGTATACGGCTGAAAGAATATTTGAATATGTATGGTCAATTCTTGAGCCGATACCGCCGAGAATTACTATATCATTATATCCCCTTGCAATTGCTTCCATTACACAGTGAAAGGTATCGGTATAATCCTTTCTCGGATTCAGTTCAATCAGCTCACAGCTTACCTCAGGCTTAGTCGAGGAATCAAAATCACCTATAATCAGATTTGGCTCAAAGCCTGCTCTGATACATTTTTTATAACCACTATCTGCACAAATTATAAACCTGTTATCAAGGCGCTTACTATAATAGGATAAATTATCTTCCGGCGCACCTGAAATGATTGCACAGCTTTTTACTTCATTTCCCATTCCTTTATATCCTTTACCTCATTATAAAGCTCTATATAACTATTGTGACGCTCGGCAGATATGGTACCATTATGAACAGCATTGACAACCGCACATCCCTTATCATTGATATGTGCACAGTTTGTTTGAAATTTGCAGTCAGTAAGATAAGGCTCAAACTCCCTAAAGCAGTAAGGCAGATCTGCTTTCATAATTTTCTCACAGCGTTCGAAGTCAACGGATGAAAATCCGGGTGTATCAGCTACATATCCGCCTGCTACTTTGTAAAGCTCGCAATGTCTGGTAGTATGCTTTCCCCTGCCGAGTTTTTTACTTGTTTCCCCTGTTTCAATGGAAAGTCTGCTGTCAATTGCATTGAGCAGTGAGGATTTGCCTACGCCGGTATTCCCTGTAAAAGCACTTACCTTTCCCTTAAGAAGAGACTTGACTTCATCACAGCCGACACCGTTTTTGTTATCACAGAGAATGACCTTAAATCCTGCTTTCGTATATATATCATAATACGCTTCATAAGAACTGTCTAAATCAATTTTTGTTATAACAATTATCGGTTCAATATTCTTATGTTCAGCGATTGCAATAATTCTGTCTAATACAGACATATTGATTGCAGGGGCAACAACGGATGATACAACAAAAAGCTGATCGATATTCGCAAGAGGAGGTCTTATAAGATAATTCTTACGCTCCTTGATTTCATCAATTGTATTTTCTGCATTTTCATGAATACTGATTGAAACGATATCACCCACCAAAGGAGTGATTTTCTTTTTTCTGAAAATACCGCGTGCCTTACATTCATAAACAGATTCAGCGGTTTCCACATAGTAGAAACCGCCTATACCTTTAACTAATCGTCCTTCAACCATAAATTCCTCATTCTTCCGGCTTGCTGTCAGGATTAGAATTATCATCCGAAGGTGCTTCAGCAGTTGTCATATTATCATAAGAAAAGCTGTTAAAGCTAATGGATATATTCTGATTTTTTCCACCCTGAATCGTTTTTGTTTCAACAGCACCTGTGTCCTTAAGAGAAACTCTTACCTGTACATCTTTATCCTTGTCCAGTGTGATGTTTACACTTGCATTTTTACCGTTAAGTGTTACGTTCTGACTGAGATATACTTTGCCGTCAAGCTCAACAACAAGCTGATCCTTTATCATTTCACCGTCAGCATCAACACACTTAGGCAGGGCAACAGCGATGGAAACCTTTGACGCCTTCTTGGTTGTTGTGGTCGTAACACCGGATGAAATGGTGATTGTAATTCTGTCATCAGCAGTAGCAGTGGCACCTGCAGCAGGACTTTGTGCAAGGACTACGCCCTTAGGGGCTTCACTGTCCTTAGTAACAAAGTCAATATTTTTGAAGCCGAATTTTTCAAGGAAAGCACGTGCTCCCTCCTGCTTAAGACCGATTACATCAGGAATAGTTATCTGCTTTATCTCCTCAGTTGTAGGGCCTGAGCTGATAAATACTGTAATCTGTGTATCGGCTGAAACAACACTGCCTGCCTTTGGATTGGTATAGACTACCTTGTTCTCATCAACAGAATCACTGCCGACAGAGGTAACTGTATAGTTTTTCAGTCCCTCCTGTTCCAGTGCCTTTTTAGCCATATCAATCTCAAGATTATAAACATTCGGAACGGTTATATCATCAGCAGTTATAGCCACAACGAGCTTAACCTGACCACCCTCAAGAATTTTAGTTCCGGCTTCAGGTGTCTGTCTGATAACTTTACCTGCTTCAGATTCATCCGTCTTTTCCTGTTCCATAACAAACTCGTAGTCATACTGATTTGAGCTTATCAGCTCATCATAGGACATACCGACAAAGTTTTCAAGATTATGTGTATTTTTGAAAGAATTTCCTGTGAGGCTCATAACAAGCAATACAATTGCAGCTATTAAAACGACTGTTCCGATAACAACAGCTGTGATAACCTTTTTCTTATGATTCGGGTCATAATACTCCTCTGCTTCATCTTCATAGTATTCCTCATCATTGCTTACAGCAAATTTTTCCTCAGTATTGATGACATACTTGGTAGGCTCTTTATCAACAAAATAGGAGTAGTCAAATACCGCCTTAGGATTCTTTATTACCTCCTCAACATCAAGGAGCATTTCCGTAGCAGTCTGATATCTGTCAACAGGATTTTTCTGCATAGCGTGGATGCATATTTGCTCAAGACCGACAGGGATATCCGGATTGATATCTGTCAGCTTTTTTGCATCATCCTGAAGCTGCATAAGTGCAACGGAAACTGCACTGTCTGCCTCAAAGGGTACATTGCCTGCCAGCATTTCATAAAGGACAACACCGACGGAATATATATCTGCTCTTTCATCAGTGAACTCACCCTTAGCCTGTTCAGGACTGATATAATGAACAGAGCCGATTGCTGTATCGGTAAGGGTTCTTGTTTCACTTCTTGAAAATCTTGCAATACCGAAATCAGCAACCTTAATATTGCCGTTTGAAAGAAGAATAATATTCTGCGGCTTAATATCTCTGTGAACAATGCCCTTGTCGTGTGCATGCTGCAGTGCTCTGAGAATCTGAGTGGTAAAGAATAGTGCATCATTCCAGGTAATGGCATTCTGCTTCTGGATATACTCCTTAAGCGTTATACCGTCAACATATTCCATTACGATATACTGAAGTTTTTCACCAAAGCTGACATCATAAACCTTTACGATATTAGGGTGCGAAAGAAGTGCAATTGCCTTGCTCTCATTTTTAAAGCGTCTGACAAATTCATCGTTCGTTAAAAATTCTTCTTTGAGAATTTTAACTGCAACAATTCTGTCGTCGACATTATCGTATGCCTTGTAAACAACAGACATACCGCCAACGCCCACAATCTCCTGTATTTCATATCTGCCGTCAAGGCGTTTTCCAACGTAATTATCCATAAAATGCAATCTCTCCGATTATTTTGATATGATAACAACGGTGATATTATCTCCGCCGCCGTTTTTATTAGCCTGAGTGACCAGACGGTCTGCAAAAGCATAATGCTTACCGTCACTCATGATTTCAATCATTTCATCATTTGAAACATAGTTTGACAGTCCGTCAGTGCAAAGAAGCAATACATCATCGTCATTCAGATCAATCTGAGCAAAGTCGACATCAATGCTTTTGTCCACACCGACTGCACGCGTAATGATATTCTTATTAGGGTGATGTTCAGCCTCTTCGCTGGTAATCTTGCCCTTTGACAAAAGGTCCTGAACCATACTGTGGTCAGTTGTCACCTGTGTGATAATGCCGTTATTTATAACATAAGCACGGCTGTCGCCTGCATGTGCAATATATGCCTGATTGTCCCTTACGATGGCACAGACAACGGTTGTACCCATACCTCTGAGCTCGGGTTTGGCTTCAGCAAAATCATAAACCTCAATATTTGCAGCAGTAAGTGCAGAATCAAGCATATTGTAAATGGATGCATCACGCATCTTATCTCTGTAAGAGGCATTTATTTTATCACTGATTACCTTAACCGCCAGTGCCGATGCAATATTACCTCCGGCAGCACCGCCCATACCGTCACAGACCACAGACCAGACAACCTCGTCTGAAAATTCGCCGACAGCATAAGCGTCCTGATTGGAATCTCTTACAATTCCCTTATCAGTCTTAGCGACTATTCTCATTCATATCACCTCTTTTTAAATGTCTGAGCTGACCGCATGATGCATTGATATCTGCACCTAGTGTTCTTCTTATTGTAGCATTAATTCCGTTCCTTTTCAATACATTACAGAATTTAATCATTGTCTCCTTTGAGGAACGGACATTACCGCGTTCTTTAACATCATTAACCGGAATCAGGTTAACATGGCACAGCGAGCCTTTCAACCTTTGTGAAAGCTCCTGTGCATCCTGCTCACTATCGTTAACATCCTTTATCAGTGTATATTCAAAGCTCACACGTCTGCCTGTATGCTCGCCGTACTCACGGCAGGCTTTAAGCAGTGTATCTATCGGATATCTTCTATTGATAGGCTGTCTCTTATACACATCTCCGAGCCCACGAGACTAAGGCGAATCTCG
>UQVI01000128.1 GCA_900544515.1 uncultured Oscillospiraceae bacterium
CGAGATTCGCCTTAGTCTCGTGGGCTCGGAGATGTGTATAAGAGACAGATTCTGATGAAACCGTACCGTGCTTAATATTTTATTCATACTGTCTTGTGAAATGTGAAACCTGTAACAAATATGAACGGGATTTTATCGTCTATAAGAGGGTGGTATGATGAAGATTGAAAATATGTCAATAGGATTTATCGGCGCGGGCAGAGTTGGTTTTACTCTTGGCCGCTGTTTTTATGGAAAAAATCTGAAGTTATCCGGGTATTTCAGCAATACTTATGAGCATGCCTGTGAGGCGGCAGAATTTACTCATAGTAAATCCTACAGAACAATCAAAGCGCTTGCAGAAGAGAGCAGGATTATATTTATTACTGTTCCTGATTCCTGTATTTATGATGTTTATTTACAGCTTAAGGAATATGATTTAAGGGATAAAATATTATGTCACTGCAGCGGAGCATTATCCGCAGAGGTTTTTGAAGATATTCAATCAGTCGGTGCATACGGATATTCAGTGCATCCGGCATTTGCAGTCAGTGATAAAAAGCATTCTTATGAGGAGATATCAAAAGCATTTTTTACAATCGAGGGTGATGAAGAAAAAATGCAGGATATCAAAGAGCTGTTCGATAAAACAGGTAATCCTTATCAGATTATGGGTTCTGAAAATAAATATAAGTATCATTTGTCTCTCGCAATGGCAAGCAATTTGACAGTAGCTCTTTACCACATTGCTTTGAGACTGCTCAGAGAATGTGGTTTTTCTGATTTTTCGGCAAAGGAGGCTTTAAATCCTTTGTTTCTGAATAATGCAAAAAGCATAGTCAGTAACGGCTGTATCAATGCTCTGACAGGTCCGATTGAAAGAAATGATTTGTCCACAGTCGAAAAGCATTTATCTGTGCTTGATGACGAAGCGGTTTTACAGATATATAAATTGCTTTCAGATGAATTAACAGATATTGCAAAGGATAAATATCCAGACAGAGACTATTCCAAGCTTGAAAATTTACTCAGAACAGGGGAGTTATAAATAATATGAAAAATACAGTTTTAACTTTTGCAAAAGCAAAGGAAGAAAAAACAAAAATTTCTATGCTCACCGCATACGATTATTCAACTGCTAAGCTGATGAACGATGCAGGCATTAATTCAATACTTGTGGGGGATTCCTTAGGCAACGTAGTTCTCGGCTACGAAAATACGGTTTCTGTTACAATGGAGGATATGATTCATCACACCAAAGCTGTTTCAAGGGGTGCTAAAGATGCTCTTGTTATTGCGGATATGCCGTTTATGTCTTATCAGACATCGGTTTATGATGCAGTTGTCAATGCCGGAAGGCTATTAAAAGAGGGCGGTGCAAATGCCGTTAAGCTTGAGGGGGGAAAAGAGGTATGCCCTCAGATTAAGGCAATTGTGGACGCAGGAGTTCCTGTGTGTGCACATATAGGGTTGACGCCTCAGTCTGTTAATGCTCTTGGGGGAAACAGGGTTCAGGGTAAAACAGAGTTTGCAGCAAAAAAGCTGATGGAGGATGCTATTGCCGTTCAGGAGGCAGGTGCCTTTGCAGTTGTGATTGAGGCTGTGCCTGAAAAGCTTGCATCACTGATTACAAGCCGTCTTAATATTGTAACAATCGGAATAGGCGCAGGAAACGGCTGTGACGGACAGGTTCTGGTTTATCAGGATATGCTTGGAATGTTTTCAGATTTTACGCCTAAATTTGTGAAAAGATATGCGAATATCGGTGAGATGATGACATCTGCATTTAAGCAGTATGATGAGGATGTAAAGAATTCCTCTTTCCCTTCTGAAGAGCATACATATAAAATAGATGATGAAATTATAGAAAAGCTGTATTAAACAGAAATGCGAAAAGAGGCAGACAGTTATGATAAATATTGTACATACAATAAATGAGGTAAGGCAGCAGGTTAAGGAGTGGAGACAGCAGGGCTTAACAATCGGTTTTGTGCCCACAATGGGCTATCTGCACGAGGGACACCAGAGCCTTATCCAAAAAGCAGTGGAGCAGAACGATAAGGTGGTTGTCAGTGTTTTTGTAAATCCGATGCAGTTTGCACCGACAGAGGATCTGGAAAGCTATCCGAGAGATTTGCAGGCAGATGCAGTGCTTTGCGAAAAAACAGGTGCCGACCTTATATTCAATCCTGAGCCTGAGGAGATGTATACGAACGGTTTTTGTTCCTTTGTGGATATGAATGGTCCGACTGCTGAGCTTTGCGGAAAAAGCAGACCAATTCATTTCAGAGGGGTTTGTACTGTTGTGAGCAAGCTGTTTAACATTGTTACACCGGACAGAGCTTACTTCGGTCAAAAGGATGCCCAGCAGCTTGCTGTAATCAAGAGAATGGTTATGGATTTGAATATACCGATTGAGATTATCGGATGTCCCATTATCCGTGAGGCTGACGGACTTGCCAAAAGCTCAAGAAACACCTATCTCAGCGAGGAAGAAAGACAGGCGGCGCTCATCCTAAGCAAGACTGTTTTTATGGGTCAGCAGCTTGTTGAAAACGGATTGACTGATGCCAATGAGCTGAAGGAACGGATGAAGAAGAATATTGAAACTGAACCCCTTGCAAGAATTGATTACGTCGAGGTTGTTGATTTTAATGATATTTCAATCAGGGATACAATTTCTGATAATACACTCATAGCAATGGCTGTTTATATCGGCAAGACAAGGCTTATAGATAATTTTATAGTGGAACAGGTGAAATAAACGATGTTGGTAAATATACTTAAAGGTAAAATCCACCGTGCAAAGGTTGTTCAGGCAGAGCTTGATTATGTGGGCAGTATTACAATTGACGAGGAGCTCTTGGAGGCTGCAGGGATATATGAATATGAGCAGGTGCAGATTGTTGATGTCAATAACGGCAACCGCTTTGAAACGTATACAATAGCAGGGGAGCGCGGAAGCGGCTTGATTTGCCTTAACGGAGCAGCTGCAAGACAGGTGCAGGTGAATGATAAAATTATCATTATGGCTTATGCTGTGATGGATGAGGAGGAAAGGAAATCTAACCCTCCAAAGGTTGTTTTTGTGGATGATCATAATAAAATTGTCAGAACAACAAATTATGAAAAACACGGTTTATTAAAGGATATGGATTGATATGTTAAAGGGAAAGACAGTAGTTTTAGGCGTTACGGGAAGTATTGCCGCATATAAAATGGCAAATGTTGCAAGTGTACTCGTTAAAGAGGGTGCGGATGTTCATGTGGTTATGACAAAAAATGCAACGAATTTTATCAATCCCATAACCTTTGAAACACTTACAAACAACAAATGTCTTGTTGATACATTTGACAGGAATTTTCAGTTTCACGTTGCTCACGTATCTCTTTCACAAAAGGCTGATGTTATGCTGATTGCTCCTGCATCTGCCAATATAATCGGAAAGCTTGCAAATGGTATAGCAGATGATATGCTCAGCACAATGGCACTTGCTGCAAGCTGTAAAATTATTGTATCACCTGCGATGAATACGCATATGTATAAAAATCAGATTGTGCAGGATAATCTGAAAAAGCTGAAGCATTACGGATTTGAAATCATTGAGCCGGCGGTTGGCAGGCTTGCTTGTGCGTCAGTAGGTGAGGGAAAGTTACCTGCTGAAGATGTACTTCTTGATTATATCAGACAGGAAGTTCAGTTTGAAAAGGATATGCAAGGACTGAATGTGCTGGTTACAGCAGGACCTACAGTGGAAAAAATTGACCCTGTACGATATATTACAAATCATTCCAGCGGTAAAATGGGGTATTCTGTTGCAGAAGTTGCGGCAAAGCGCGGTGCGAATGTAACGCTCATCAGCGGCCCTGTGCATATTGATGCACCGATGTTTGTTGACGTAGTGAATGTTGAATCTGCAAAAGATATGTACAATGCGGTTATGGATCATCTGAAAAGCAGTGATATTTTGATTAAAGCAGCGGCAGTTGCGGATTACACGGTAGAGAATATCAGTGATGAAAAGATAAAAAAGCAGGATAACGATTTAAGCCTTACGCTTTCAAGAACAAATGATATCCTGAAAGCAGCAGGGGAAAATAAAGAAAAAAATCAGGTTATCTGTGGCTTTTCTATGGAGACAAGCAACCTGATTGAAAATTCTGAGAGGAAGCTGAATTCAAAAAAATGTGATATGATTATCGCCAATAATCTGAATGATAACGGTGCAGGTTTTGGTGTTGATACCAATAAGGTTTCAATCATAACAAAGGATAATATTCAGAGTCTTGATGTTCTTTCAAAAAAAGAGGTTGCATTTGAAGTACTGAACAGAGCACTTGAATTATATAAGAGCAGAAACGGAGAAGATTAAATGCTGCTTGGAATTGATGTTGGCAATACCAATATTGTTGCTGCTTTGATAGATAACGGAGAGGTAATAGCGCAATGCCGTTATGCTACCGCTAAAAATGAAAAGGCACCGTATCATAAACAACAGCTTGATTATCTTACCTCAAATCAGGTTGTCAGCGGAGTAATTATATCTTCAGTTGTACCTGAGGTGAACGATGATTTAAAAGAGGCTTGTTCTGAGCTTGCGGAAGCATCACCGATTTTTGTCAGTGCAGGACTGAATACAGGACTTGATATCAGATATGATCATCCCAACAAGCTGGGTGCAGACCTTATAGCTGTTGCAGTGGGAGCGGTAAAAGGTTACGGAGCTCCTGTTATTGTGATGGATATCGGCACAGCGACAACTTTTTCCGTTATCAATGAAAACAGAGAATATCTTGGCGGTATGATTGCTCCTGGTCCCTTTACTTCAATGATGGCATTGGCATCTGCGGCATCACAGCTGCCTGAAATTGAGCCTGATTTCACCGACAGCGTGATTGGTACGAATACGATTGACTGTATGAAAATAGGCATACTTACCGCACATTCTGTAATGCTGGACGGAATGATTGATAAGATGAAAGAGCATCTTAAACTTTCTGATATCAGGCTTGTTGCTACAGGTGGCTTTTCTGAAAAGATAACAAGGATGTGCAATCATAAAATCGTCTGTGATAAGGATCTGATTTTTGCAGGTTTATATGATATCTATAAGCGTAATTTGAATAGGTAATAAGAAAACGGTTGAGGATAAAGCTGAGGTGCGATAACGAAGTGTTGCTTAAAATCATTATCTTTTCAGCTA
>UQVI01000129.1 GCA_900544515.1 uncultured Oscillospiraceae bacterium
CGACTAGTCGTCGGCAGCGTCAGATGTGTATAAGAGACAGGTTTATATATAATGACTTTTTACCGTAAAGATAAAATACTTTACAGCTGAACGATTTTAATGAAATGTATAATATCTAAAACTAAAGTAGTGATGACGAATGGAAAATGATGAAAAAATAGAATTGTTTGAGAATATGCCGGTCACAAAAGCAGTACTGAAACTGTCTGTTCCTACAGTTTTAAGCTCGCTTGTAATGGTTATTTATAATCTTGCCGATACTTATTTTGTAGGTATGCTGGGTAGTCCGATTGAAAATTCGGCAGTAACGCTTGCCGCTCCGCTTCTTCTGGCATTTAATGCAGTAAATAATCTTTTTGGTGTAGGCAGTTCAAGTATGATGAGCCGTGCACTCGGCAGAAAAGATTTTGATACGGTTTACAGAAGCTCTGCTTTTGGCTTTTACTGTGCAGTAATCAGCGGAGCACTGTTTTCTCTGCTTTATACCATACTGCATATACCGCTTTTATCTGTTCTCGGTGCAGACAGTGAAACAGCGGCGGCAACAGCACAGTATCTTAAATGGACAGTAGGTTTTGGCGCAGTGCCGGCAATTTTAAATGTTGTGCTTGCTTATCTTGTGCGAGCTGAGGGCTCGTCTCTCCATGCAAGTGTCGGCACAATGAGCGGCTGTATACTCAATATTATTCTTGATCCGTTTTTTGTTCTTCCTCAGTTTCTTGATATGGGCGCGGCAGGTGCAGGGTTTGCTACATTTATTTCAAACTGTTTTGCGTGCATATATTTCTTTATCCTTCTTTATGTTAAAAGAAAAAGTACATATGTGTGCATTAATCCTAAAAAGTTCAGTTTAAAAAAGGACATTGTGTCAGGTGTTTTTGCAGTCGGCATTCCTGCATCAATTCAGAATCTGCTTAATGTTACAGGAATGACGGTGCTTAATAATTTTACTGCGGCATTCGGATCTTCGGCAGTTGCCGCAATGGGCATAGCACAGAAAATCAATATGATTCCGATGCAGGTAGCACTCGGCTTTTCACAGGGAATTATGCCGCTGATCAGTTATTCCTATGCAAGCAAAAATGTAAAGCGAATGAAGAAAGCACTTGTATTTTCAAGTGAAATTTCCATAGGTTTTCTGCTTGTGGCAACGATAGGTTTTTATCTATTCTCGGGCGGTCTGATTTCGCTGTTTATGGAAAATGATGCTATCGTTGCCTATGGTTCAAAATTTTTGCAGGGAATGTGCCTTTCACTGCCGTTTTTGTGTATGGATTTTATTGCAGTCGGTGTCTTTCAGGCGTGTGGAATGGGCAAAAAGTCACTTACTTTTGCAATTATGCGAAAAATTGTTCTTGAAATTCCAGCATTGTTTCTGCTGAATTATCTGTATCCGCTTTATGGTCTTGCTTATGCACAGACAGTGTCTGAAATTATACTTGCGGCCGCTGCGGTATTCACTCTCGCAAGGTTGTTCAAAAAATTAAAAGCAGAATCATAACGACTGCTGCATATGTTTATTCTTTTCCACAAAGCCAAGTGCTTTGTGGAAACTCTGATGAATTGTGGATTCCAATTTGCTATCCACACCAAAGAAAAGCAACCCTTCTAAGGGTTGCTTTTCTTTGTCTGAGGAATACAAAAAATGTATTTTGCAATTTTGTATATGGATTTGAAGCTTTTAATTCTTAAAGACAAATTGTAATTTATATGTTAGATAAAATCGCTTTAATTGCTCCTTTTGAGTGAATTCGTACAACTCGTTCTATATCATTCTCCGAAATATAAGTTAATTTTTCTATATACTTTTTTACATATTCTGGCTTGCGTTTTCCCAACACTCGAAACATTTCTGGTGCTTCCATTCTTACTCGGTTATTTTCATCGTCAAGTAATTTTACAAATATAGATATATGTTCTTTGTATGCTGTTGGAGTAGTGGTTGCAATATTTTCACTTGCCCAAATAAAGCTCAATCGAACATTCGGACAACTATCCTTTGATAAATCCATTATCTTATCAAAATAACACTTTATCAATTCAAAATCTGCTCGTCCAATTCTGCCCAGTGCATTTAAAGATCGCTCTCGTAGTAAATCATAGGTAGAGTTTAAAAATGAAACTATTTTTTTTATATAAGGTTTTGCTCTATCTGGATATTGCAAACCCATTTCACCGAGCATCCATAATGCCTTTGCAGTAATCTTTAATGACTGATTTTCAAGTAAAGAACCTACATAATCAATGTTTTCTTCCCATAATTCTTTATTCTTGGTTAGAGAACTTAACTCACTATATAGTTGTTTTTCTATTTCTTTATTCAATATTATCATCTCACTTTCAAATTACTATTTATCGTAATAGCTCATATCTTTAAGCAATCGTAATAGTTCGTCTTTTGATTCTATTTTACAAGCACCATAAACAAACGTATTATTTTTAAAACTTTTAATATAAAAGAAATTGTTATCTTCAGCAGCTAAAAAGTATTTATCTGAAATAACATAAGTATTTGCAGGCAAAGATGCAGAATCATATAACAATTTAGCATTGTTACTTGTGTTCAGTGTACAATAATCAATTCGTATATTTTCTGTATTAACTGAATATGCTTGTTCAATAATTGAACCCATACCAAATTCTGTTTGTAATCTTTCTAAAGAGTTCTCAGCTGTATATCCGTCAGTTTCCATTATTTGAACGAACTCATTAACATTAATGTTCTTTTGTGCAAATGGCTGATAGTACATCAAAACGAATGCCGATAAAAAGAATCCTATTGGAATTAGAAGTTTTAAATATGATTTAGGATTTATTCTTTCTTTTGGGCCGTGATAATATGGCTTATCTTCTGAAACAACCGATAATGAGAATCGGTTTTTCCATATAACTATGGTAAAAAATATGCCCGAAACAATCAATATAACACTAAATATTAAAACAATAATGAACCTTTCCGTATCAGGTACAATGACAGCAGTTGAATCTGCCGGATTATCCGGATTATATTTTATCTCAATTCTGTTTCCAACTTGATTTGGATAATATGATCTTATCTCTCCTTTATATGAAATATCCTCCACTATATATTCATAGCTTATAACATATATTGTTCTATTTGAATGGTTTACACTGCTCGATTCATAGCTGTTCATATCAACAACTGTAGCTTGAGTGAATGGCCATTTTGTATTATTACACTCTTCTGCATATTGGTATGTTATATATCCGCCTAATAACAATCCAACTATAATACAGATGATTGGAAAAAGAATTTTTGAATATAATTTCTTTTTATTCACTGTTATACCTCGTGTTAAAATAACTTGCCATTTATCTACGGTCTAATTATATCATACATAAATAAACATATCAATTCATAATAGCACACTTGCATATGGCAAAGAAGTATTTCATTAAATTGGATTATCCAATGCGGAATAAACAATTGTTTTCTTACAAGGAGAAGCACTATAAAATTCATTATTCGTCATTCATTCTTTATTAAAAAAATCCGTCCTCTTGCGAGAACGGATTTTTATTTTGGCGGAGTGGGTGGGATTTGAACCCACGGGTGATTGCTCACACGATGGATTTCGAGTCCATGCCGTTATGACCTCTTCGGTACCACTCCATTTCATTATTGTGCTGATAATTTTAACACCTAAGATTCGTTTTGTCAATGTGTTGAAAGTAAGTATATTTTATGATAGAATAATTCTATTACAGATTATGGAGAAAAATATGGTTGCAATTATTGATTATGGTGCCGGTAATCTTTCAAGCGTGAAAAAGGCTTTGGATTATCTCGGTGCTGAAAGTGAAATTACGCAGGACAGGGAAAAAATTATATCTGCTTCTCATATCATTCTTCCCGGTGTTGGCTCTTTTGGTGATGCAATGCACTCTATGGAGGAAAGGGGACTGGTTGACACTGTTAAAGAGGCGGCTTTGAGCGGAAAGCCTTTTCTTGGTATCTGTCTCGGTCTTCAGCTGTTATTTGAAAGCAGTGAGGAAAGCAAAGGTGTTAAAGGATTAGGTCTTTTCAAAGGCGAAATTGCTGAAATACCTCGTGACAATGGACTGAAAGTTCCTCATATGGGATGGAATTCCATTAAGCTTAATCAGAAAAACGGTATCTTTGACGGTATTGAAGAGGACAGCTATTTCTATTTTGTACATTCCTTTTATCTTAAAAATGCTGATGCAGACGTTGTGGCGGCAACTACTGAATATGGTGTAGCAATTGAATGTGCAGTGCAGAAGGGTAACCTCTGTGCTACTCAGTTTCATCCTGAAAAAAGCAGTAAGGTTGGACTTAAAGTCCTTGAAAACTTTTTGAGAATGGGGGAATGAGTGTATGTACGCAAAGAGAATTATACCTTGTCTTGATGTGAAAAACGGACGAGTTGTCAAAGGTGTGTCCTTTGTTGATTTAAGAGATGCAGGTGATCCCGTTGAATGTGCGGCAGCATATGATGAGCAGGGTGCGGATGAGCTGGTGCTGTTGGATATTACTGCCACTCACGAGGGCAGAAGCACAATGGTAGATATTGTGAGACGAGTTGCAGAAACTGTGTTTATTCCTTTCACAGTAGGCGGCGGAATCAAAACCGTTGATGATTTTAAGGAACTGCTGCGTGCCGGTGCGGATAAAATTTCCGTTAATTCAGCTGCAGTGAGAAATCCTGATTTGATAAACGAAGCATCCTATAAATTCGGTGCACAGTGCGTTGTATGTGCCATTGATGCCAAAAGAACAGATAAAGGCGGCTGGGAGGTTTATCTCAACGGCGGACGTATTCCTACAGGTATAGATGCTGTGAAGTGGGCAGTCGAAGCACAGCAGAGAGGTGCAGGTGAAATACTCCTTACCTCAATGGACTGTGACGGACAGAAAACAGGGTATGATATTGAACTTACACGTGCTGTGAGTGAAATGGTAGGTATACCTGTTATTGCCTCAGGCGGAGCAGGAAAGGCTGAGCATTTTTACGATGCATTTACAACAGGAAAGGCTGACGCAGTTTTGGCGGCAAGCTTGTTCCATTTCAACGAACTGCCCGTACCTGAGCTGAAAAAGTATCTGAATGAGAACAATATCCCTGTAAGAACTGTCTCTTATACACATCTGACGCTGCCGACGACTAGTCGAGTGTAGA
>UQVI01000130.1 GCA_900544515.1 uncultured Oscillospiraceae bacterium
ATCGTATAATTATAATCTGTAATTAATTAAGTTAATTAAGGAGAAAATAAATGGCAAAGGTTTATCGTGTATTTGTTGAAAAGAAGAAGGGCAACGACATTGAAGCAGGTCAGACACTGGCTGACCTCAGAGAAAATGTCGGCATAACGGCTTTGGAGGATTTGAGAATCATCAACCGTTATGATGCGCAGGGCTTGAGTGAGGAAGAGTTTAAAACCGCTGTTGGTACAATTCTTTCCGAGCCTAACCTTGATAATGTTTATTATGAGTTATCCATTCCTGAGGACTGGAGATACTTTGCTACAGAATATCTTCCCGGTCAGTATGATCAGAGAGCAGACTCAGCAGCACAGTGCATCCAGCTTTTAACAGCAGGTGAAAGACCTGACATCTTATCTGCTAAGGTTATTGCTGTCAAGGGTGATATTACTGATGAAGAGTTTGAAAAGATAAAGTCTTATATTATCAACCCTGTTGAGTCACGTGTTGCATCACTTGATTTGCCTGAAACATTGGATATTAAATCAGATGTTCCTGCTGATATTGTACGTATTGACGGCTTTATTGAGAAGAATGACGACGAAATTGCAGAGTATCACGCAGCAATGGGCTTTGCAATGAGCGTGGCTGATTTATGCTGGGTAAGGGATTATTTTAAGAATGATGAAAACCGTGACCCAAGTCTGACTGAGCTTAAGGTTATTGATACATACTGGTCAGACCATTGCCGCCACACCACTTTCGCAACGGAGCTTGATGAAATCAGAATTAACGAAAGCAAGTACAGCAAGGCAATCAATGATGCTCTTGAAAAATATTTTGAAATCCGCAAAGAAGTTTACGGCGACAGAAAAGATAAGATTGTCTGTCTTATGGATATGGCTTGCATCGGTACAAAGGTGCTGAAGAAGAGAGGCTATGTTGACAATCTTGACGAGAGTGAGGAAATCAATGCCTGCTCAATCCAGGTGCCGGTTGTTATTGACGGCAAGGAGGAGCAGTGGCTTGTTCAGTTCAAGAATGAAACCCACAATCATCCGACTGAGATTGAGCCTTTCGGCGGTGCGGCAACCTGTCTCGGCGGTGCTATCCGTGATCCGCTTTCAGGCAGAGCATATGTTTATCAGGCAATGCGTGTAACAGGCTCAGGTGATCCGACAACTCCGTTTGAGGAAACACTTGACGCAAAGCTTCCGCAGAGCAAAATCACAACAGGTGCAGCAGCAGGTTATTCAAGCTACGGTAACCAGATCGGTCTTGCAACAGGTCAGGTAACAGAGCTTTATGATGACGGCTATGTTGCAAAGAGAATGGAAATCGGTGCAGTAATCGGTGCGTCACCAAAGGATAATGTTAAGCGTGAATGTCCGCAGGACGGTGATATTATCGTTCTTCTCGGCGGACGTACAGGACGTGACGGCTGCGGCGGTGCAACAGGCTCATCAAAGGCACACAACTCCTCTTCCATTGAGACCTGCGGTGCTGAGGTGCAGAAGGGTAATCCTCCTACCGAACGTAAGATTCAGCGTCTGTTCAGAAAGGCTGAGGTTGCCAAGATGATTAAGCGCTGCAACGATTTCGGCGCAGGCGGTGTATCCGTTGCAATCGGTGAGCTTGCAGACGGACTGAAGATTGATCTTGATAAGGTTCCTAAGAAATATGATGGGCTTGACGGAACAGAGCTTGCTATTTCCGAATCACAGGAAAGAATGGCGGTTGTTCTTGATAAGGCTGATGTTGAAAAGTTCATTCAGCTTTCAAATGAAGAGAACCTGGAGGCTACGCCTGTTGCAGTTGTAACTGCTGACAACAGACTTGAAATGACATGGAGAGGCGATAAGATTGTAAGCCTCAGCCGTGACTTCTTAAATACAAACGGTGTTACCCAGCACGCTAAGGCTGAGATTGATGCCGTTGACGATACAAAGGATTATACAAAGCAGGTGCCTGAATGTCTTGCTGAGCTTGATAACGCACAGGCACTTAAGGCAAACCTTTCACGTCTTGAGGTTTGCTCACAGAAGGGTCTTGTTGAACGCTTTGACTCCTCAATCGGTGCGGCAACCGTTCTTATGCCGTACGCAGGTAAATATCAGTTAACACCTGAGGAAGCAATGGTTGCAAAAATTCCTCTCCTTGAGGGTGAAACCGATACCGCAACCGTTATGGCATACGGCTTTATTCCAAAGCTTTCACGCTGGTCACCATTCCATTCCGCAGCATATGCAGTGTCTGAATCATTGGCAAAGCTTGCTGTTGTAGGCTGTGATCCGTCAAAGGCAAGACTTACCTTCCAGGAATATTTTGAAAGACTTAACGATGTGCCTTTACGCTGGGGCAAGCCGACTGCGGCTCTTCTCGGTGCACTTATGGCGCAGGTTGGATACAAATGTCCGTCAATCGGTGGTAAGGACTCCATGAGCGGTTCATTCAATGAGCTCGATGTTCCGCCTACTCTCGTTTCCTTTGCAGTAGGTATGAGCGAGGCGTCAAAGACTGTTTCATCCCAGTTCAAGAGAACAGGCTCAGCCGTTAAGTTGCTGCCTCTTCCTGTTGACGAAAGCACAGGTTTACCTGACTTTGAAAAGGCTATGGAGCTTATGGTCAAGGTTTATGAGGGTGTAAGAAACGGCTCCATCCTTTCAGCGTCCGTTGTTAAGGAGGGCGGTGCGGCTGCTTGTATCTGTAAGATGGCATTCGGCAACAAGTATGGCTTTACCTTTGCACAGAAGCTTGATAAGGAAACCCTGTTCGCAGCTAAGGAAGCTTCCTTCGTTGTTGAGCTTGCAGATGAAGATGCATTTGACGGCATCACTCTCGGTGCAGTAAATGATAACGGAATATTCATTATGGACGGCGTTGTTCAGACCGTTGATGAGCTTATCGATGCTTGGACAGGCAAGCTTGAAAAGGTATTTGCTACCGATTCAGGCAAGAAGGCAAATATGCCTTATGATGTTCCGCTTTATAAAGAGCGTTCAATCTTTGTTGCGAAAAACAAGGTTGCAAAGCCAAAGGTATTCATCCCTGCTTTTCCGGGCACAAACTGTGAGATTGATACAGCGAGAGCTTTTGAAAAGGCAGGCGCTGAGGCATCCATCCTTGTTGTAAATAACCTTTCCTCATCCGCTATTAATGAAACAATTGATAAGATGGTTAAGGAAATTGAGACATCACAGATTATTATGCTGCCGGGCGGATTCAGCGGCGGTGACGAGCCTGAGGGATCAGGTAAGTTCATTGCAACAACCTTCAGAAATCCAAAGGTTAAGGAGGCTGTAACGAAGCTTCTCAACTGCCGTGACGGTTTAATGCTCGGTATTTGCAACGGTTTCCAGGCACTTATAAAGCTCGGTCTTGTTCCTTACGGTGAAATCTGTGAAATCAAGGACACTGACCCAACACTTACCTTCAATACAATCGGCAGACATATTTCATCAATGGCATACACAAGAGTATCAAGCGTTAAATCCCCTTGGTTCAGCAGTGTGAATGCTGGTGATGTATTTGCAGTTCCGATCAGTCACGGTGAAGGCAGATTCGTTGCAAATGATGATGTTATGAAAAAGCTGATTGAAAACGGTCAGGTAGCTACGCAGTATGTAAATCTTGAGGGTACACCTGTAAGCGATATGCCGTTTAATCCGAACGGCTCTGTATGTGCGGTTGAGGGCATCACCTCACCTGACGGCAGAGTTCTCGGTAAAATGGGTCACTGCGAGCGTAAGGGCAACGACCTTTATGCAAATGTTCCGTTTGAAAAGGATATGAAGATATTTGAGAGTGGTGTGAACTACTTTAAATAATTTATTGGTATATCAATAATGTTATTATAAAATCTGTAGGGGCGGATTCTATATCCGCCCGTTGATACAATGGAGGAATTATTTTGAAATACGTTGTAGTATTGTATGATGGAATGGCTGATTATCCTGTACCTGCACTTGACGGAAAAACACCTATGATGTGTGCAAAAAAGCCGAATATGGATATGCTTGCATCAAAGGCTGAGGTTGGTCTCATCAGAACAGTTGCTGAAGGCTTGAAGCCGGGAAGTGATGTTGCCAATATGAGTGTTATGGGCTTTGACCCAATGAAGTATTACACAGGCAGAAGTCCGCTGGAGGCTGCGTCAATCGGCATTGATATGAAGCCGACTGATGTTTCACTCAGAACAAATCTTGTGACTCTTTCAGAGGACGATTTGCCTTATGAGGAAAAAACAATTGAGGATTACTGCGCTGATGATATTTCAACAGAAGAGGCAGAAATTCTTATTAAGTTTATCGATGAAAAGCTGGGAACAGATGAATTCAAATTCTATCCCGGTGTATCATACCGCCACTGCCTTATCTGGGATAACGGCACAACCGATCTCGGTAAAATGACACCGCCTCACGATATCACAGGCAAGGTAATCACCGAGCATCTTTCAACAGCTGAAAACGCCCAGCCGCTTATTGAGCTGATGAAAAAATCATATGATTTGCTTAAGGATCACCCGGTGAATATCGCAAGAAAGGCAGCCGGCAAAAGACCTGCTAACTCAATCTGGCTTTGGGGTGAGGGCAAGCGTCCTGCACTTTCACCATTTGAAGAAATCTATGGTATCAAGGGTGCTGTTGTATCAGCTGTTGACCTTATCAAGGGTATCGGTGGCTGTGCTAAGATGGAGGTTGCTGAGGTTGAGGGTGCAACCGGATATATTGACACCAACTTTGAGGGCAAGGCAAACGCAGCTCTTGATTTGCTTGAAAGAAATGATTTGGTGTACATTCATTTTGAAGCACCTGATGAATGCGGTCACAGAAATGAGCCTGAAAATAAGGTGCGTGCAATTGAGATGATTGACGAGAGAGTTCTTCCGATTCTCTTTAAAGGACTTGAGAAGTTTGATGATTATAAGATTATGATTCTCCCTGATCATCCGACACCGATTGTTACACGTACACACGCAAGTGACCCTGTTCCTTATCTGATTTATCATAAGAATAATCAGACTGGCGGAGTTGATACAATTAATGAGGAAACTGCTAAGGCAACAGGTAATTATATTGATCACGGTCCAAGTATAATCTGTCTCTTATACACATCTGACGCTGCCGACGACTAGTCGAGTGTAGA
>UQVI01000131.1 GCA_900544515.1 uncultured Oscillospiraceae bacterium
ATCTACACTCGACTAGTCGTCGGCAGCGTCAGATGTGTATAAGAGACAGATTGCAGGCAGTCCGCCCTCTGATACACTTGCTTCTGCTATGCTGATAATTGCATAACAGCCTGCACTCGCTCCCATTGTTACAATGCGTTTTATCAAGCCGTCAAATGTTGCAAGGCAGTAGTCAGGCTCATCCTTGCTCGGCTTTGCAGGAAACATCGTACGGCAGGACACATACTCATCAATAAACAGAAATGATACATGCATATCTGCATCCCACCATTTCACGGCATCACCCTTAACCTCTGATAAATCATTCAGCACCTTTTGTCTTTCAACAATGGTATTGCAGAAGTCTTGCATAGCCTTTAGTATACCTCTTGCTTCGCCGTCATCATCCAGTGTAACAACATAGGGCAGTCGGCTTAATTCAGCTTGTTTAGGGTCAACAATAATAATACTGCTGCCGTGTTTATCTCTGCCGTGCAATAAAGCCTGTAACAGCAGACTGATGATGCCTGTTGTCTTGCCGCTTCGTGTTTTGCCTGCAACAAGAATACTGCCTGATGTTGTTAAATCAATATATGTATTCTGCTGAACAATCAGTTTTGTTTTATCTTCTGATTTCATTTCAGATATATCATTAAATGTTAAGCTGCGGTCAATCGTCACATCTTCAATTTGAAACGAAACATCATTAAATGCAATATCAGAGCTGGTCTGTGTTACGGCATACTGATTAAACCTTTTATTCAAAGCGGATGAAATGCTCGAAGATATATTCTGTATATCCTCAACAGGGCAGGACACTGCTTTTACAGTAAGCGTAAACACACCATGTTCTGAACTTGTGCATTTAACCTTTGGCAATCGTTCTCCGTCTTTCAGATGTAACGGATTGCCGTATGTGTGCGTATAAAGCACCTTTCGCACCATATATTCAATATGCTTTCTGTCAGGCATTGTTATGTGCAGAATAACGGCACAAATCAGCATAATTGCACTGATTGCAAATAACGTAATGCTGGCTGTTTTAAGAGCCTTTACAAGCCATCCAACGGCATTTCTGATAACATCTGTATCAATACTTATCATACTGAATGCTTTGTATAAAACACATATCAATGCTGATAAAAAGAGGGTGCATATGCCTGACACAAACAGTTTTGTATCAGGCATAGCGTATTGAATTAAGAGTGCATCCTTTTTATAGTGCAGCACAATGGTTAAGCCCTTTTAGGCTGAAGAACCTGAATGTCCTCACATTTAATGGAAAGCTGGTTGCGGTATTCGCCGTAAACAGTTGCAACTGCATTCACAGGCATAATTGTAGCATCCATAGGAACATCAACAGTTTTGCTAACCTTAAATCTGATTTTCTCAAATCTGTTGTTTGCATTTTCGCCCTCTTTCTGCTTGTAGACCGTGTTATCTGAATAAATAACGCCGTCAACAACCTTGCCGAGGATTTTTCCTGTTTCGTTATCTTTCCAGTCTGAAATGCCTGTTGCAATCACACGCTTATCTGCAAGGAAAGCAGCTAAATCAAATTTGACAAACTGATTTAAAAATTTCATACCATTTCACTCCCTTCGTTTGTTTTGCTTGAGGGGATAGGCAAGTCCAATCCCTCACATACATAATTCTGAATATATGCCATAATGGTTTTTATGTCATATGTATGATTGTTCATATCAAAATCATCATTACCAACAGTGATTTTAATACTGCCTTTTTTGTATGCGTCAACAATAGCCTTAATTCCCTTTAAAGCCCTTTGCTCACGCTCAAAATCATTCTTCATATTATCACCTTATAAAATTAATTTTTCTGCGATATATCGCTTTTTCAAACTTGCAAGTTCATTGTCATAATACCATTTCTGCCCTGAATTTCAAGCCTTTTTCACCCTTTTCTACACCCACCCTTTAAGGGGCAAAAATAGCCCCAAAAGGGCTGGATTTTTTATGTTGATATATAAGCAAAAATGAAAAATCACTGCTTCAAAATGTTGATAAAGTGTTAAGGTTGTTGACAAATGATGAGAGTAGCCGTTTTTGTATATTTTGCACAGAACAGTTTTCAGACATTTTCTGTCAGATTAATATTATATTTCTGTTAGATTATATATAGAAAAAACAACCTTAACTTTGAGTGTATGCTCTCTGTTAAGGTTGTTTTATAGTATTGAATTGTAATAAATATCTCGATAATTGTTTCAATTATTATAAAAAGTAAAGGCTATCCGTTTTGGATAGCCTTTTTTGATTTGCGTTAAGCACCTTTTGTTGCCCCACAAGAACATTTATAACCGGTGAGAACCTGTTTCGTTCCTGTTTTGACTTTCTTGTCTTCATAAACAGCATCGTGGTGTATGGTACCTGTTTGAATTTTGACGCGATTAGGTTTACCCACTTCGTCACCGGCCCAAGCGACGTTCATTTCCCAGTTTGTTTTCCCTGTGTTTTTCGGACATAATGGAACGTTGGGGTTGGGTTCCATGCCGTTGTGTGCGAAATGGAAGTCCATGTAGACCATTCCATAATCAACACTTGCTTGTATTAATTCCATATAACAACCACCACAATAGTATGCCTCTACCTCTTTGCCATTATTACGGTATACAGGTTCATCATACGCATCTTTGACCTTAACACGCTTTGTTTCATACACATCTTCTGTTTTGTATGTTGCTTTCCAGTTGTGTGAATGTTCTGTTGTGGTATTCTTTACGGGTGTCGAGGTTGTCGTCTGATTCTGCTTTTTAGTGGTTGTTTCAGGCTTGGTCGGCTGTTTTGAACCGCCGTTGTCTTTTTTGGTTGTGGTTTCAGCAGGCTTGGTAACTACTTTTGTTGTAGATTCAGTCTTCTTGCCTGTGTCCTTGTCTGTCACAGTCTTGGTAACATTACCGTCTTTATCGGTCTTAATTTCAACGGTGTTACCATCTGTATCAGTACCTGTGATGGTCTTGTTGCCCTCATCATCTGTGACAGCAGTGTCAACGCTGACATCCTCTGTGATTTCTTCAGGGATTTCCGTGATGGTTTCTTCTGTGATAGGCTCTGTTGTTCCGTTCACAGCTTCGCTGTCTTCCTTTTTGCAGCCGATAAACATCGTTGCAATCACAACCACTGTAAGTAAAATTGCTAAAATTCTTTTCGTTGTTTTCATTGTATGTATGTTCCTTTGTAAGTATTTATTTAGTCGACTAAAACATTTTCATTGCCTGGTTGGTCAAGTGATATATTTATATCTTCAATAGAGTCTGTTTCTACCTTTGTGACTAAATATAAATTATTATTTATATTACCGAATCCTGCAAAATTCGAATCATAAATCGTAGTAATTTCGTAACAAACATTATAAAAATCCCAACTTTCATATCCTTCACGTAAAATTAGGCGGTCACGTTCATTATCAATTTTTTCGGTATCCATATGCAGGCATTCAAATTTGATTCTTTCTTCATATGTTGCATTGCCACTGGAATCTGTATAGATATGGAATTTCATCGCCCCCGGTGTGGGATTTTTGTATTCCTCACGTTCTACTATATTCAACACAGTATTTTCCGCTGTATATGCATTATAATAATTTTCAGATTCCTTTTTTAGAATATCTATAATTTCATCATCACTTAATTGAGCAATCTGTCCCAGTGTCAAATCCACTGTTATTATTGAGGATGTTTTGATTTCATATGCTGTAGCCAATCCGTTTTCACAAACCAAAGCATAATAGGGATAAGAGCTTTTGGATGTATGAGGTGTTATATACCATATTCTGCGTTCGTCTGACGGCAATATTTCAGACATTGTCCCCTCAAGTTCATATTTACTGAATGTGTTTCCGTTGCCACAACCTGTAAAAACTGCGGCAATTAGCAAGACTGTTAATAAAATTGATAATATCTTTTTCATTGTATGTATGTTCCTTTCTTTAATTATTTTTTCCATGCTTTGTAAGCCGCATCTGCTGCACGCTTTGAAGCTTTTTCAGCACTCCTTGCAGCATCAGTTGCCTTATTTATTGAAGAATTAACTTGGTTAACTGCATTACTAACCGCACTGCTTGTTGCGTATGCATTTGCATGTATAGCTGATGTATTGCTGTTGATTGCACCAATCGTACCAATCTGCAATGCAATGTTAGCAACACTAAGAACATTGGCTAACTTCATCTGCTTCATCATTGCTTCCTGATTTATAATTTGCTGTTCACTCATACTCTGAATAGCACGCTGACTATTTAACATTTCTGATTTATATTGTGTATCATCAAAAAGCAATACAATTTCTTTGATTGTATCTGCTTTATAATTTTCGACAGCAGATAAGAAGAAATTAGCTGCTTCCAATGAATAATAATCTTTAGGATACCAAGAGCCTGATTGTGTATATAAGTCATTTTTCAATTTATCAAGTTCCTCAACAGTTTCATCATATTCTTGCTGAACCCTTGCATTGTATTCGGCTGTTCTTGCATTATCTTCAATAGTCTTTTCATTTTTTGCTTTAATTGCCTTGATAACTATATAAATTGTGGCAGCTATCATAAGTAAAGTTAAAATGATTGCAATTATGATTCGGCTTGCCAAAACCAGAAACAAACAGTAAACCATATACAAAACAATAGCAGCCAAACGAATTTTATTAAACATTTTCTTACTTGTTTTCTTTTGTTCTTTTTTATTTGGAATAAATATTAATGCACCACAAACCAAAGCTATAAAAAAGTACACAGGTGAATGGTTAGCAATCGAAATAATGATATTATCAAATACAAAAACCACATATAAGCAAATTAAAGCAATTTTCAATTTACTTTTTGTATCTGAAGTTGAAATTAATTCTTTTTCTTCACGGAAATTAGCTACAATTTCAATTTGTCTGTTGGTAACAGATAAAATTTGTTCGATTTGCGTTTTAACATATCGCAGACCGTTAAGCAGTTCATCTCTTGTTTTGATTTCTGTTTCCATAAATTTGTATATCCTCCAAAAATTAATAGTAGCCTCAATAAATTGAGTTCATTGC
>UQVI01000132.1 GCA_900544515.1 uncultured Oscillospiraceae bacterium
GTCGGCAGCGTCAGATGTGTATAAGAGACAGGTATGAAAGGAGGAATTAGAATGCAAAAGGCAATAAGTTTTTCAAAAAAATTCATTTTGGTTTATTTATCATTCGTTATGTTATTAAGCTGTCCATTAAGTGTGCATGCTGCCGTGAATAACAATAATGGTCAGGTTGATTTAATGTATACTACAATTGAAACTAATCGTTCAAGTATTTCAATTAGTGGCATTAAATCAACTTGTAATGCGTCAATGACATCGAAAAAATCAACAACATTAAAAATCAAAATGGAATTACAGAAGAAAAAATCAAGCGGATATGAAACTGTTGAAACTTGGACAGACAGTAAAATCGGAACAGCTTTAGCTTTAAGCAAATCAAGAAATATAAATGTTCTTTGTGATTACAGGCTTAAAACTACCTTTACTGCAGGCGGTGAAAGTATAACAGTTTATAAATATCCAGCATAAAGGAAGACGCAAATGAGCAACAATGAATATGAAAATATAATAAAACCTAAGCCATGGAAAAAGGCATTATGTGTATTATTGTCTGTAATAATTGCATTCGGTACATTCGTTGCATTGACAGTCGGCTCAAGCAGATTGCAGGATTGGCTCGGCATTCAGTCAATGCTTTCAGCTTATGCGGCTGAAATAGTTGATACAAAAGGTGCTGTTGCTGTTGATACTGAATCAATGCTTGAAGACAGTAATATCATTGATTTAAAAAACAAAGACGGTTCAAATACAGTATATCTGTTTTCCGAGCCAATTTCATATACAGATGAAAACGGAAATCTGAAAGCAAAGGATATATCCGTTGAAAAACAGTCTGATAAAGAACTGAAAGAAAAAGGATATGAATATACTAATGGTCAGAATGATTATCGTATTAACTTTTCATCGGATTTGGATAAAGGTTTGTACATAGAATTTGGTGACAGCAGTTATTCAATTATCCCTCAGAGTGATAAAACTGCGGTCGGAAAGGAAAGTGTTTCCGAAATACTGACAGATAAGTTTGAAGATTTTGAATATCCGGATATTTACGGTGAAGGAACAAATCTCAAATTCTATCCCCAGCTCAACGGTGTGAAAGATGAAATTGTTCTTGATTCAAATATCGGTCAGAATGTATTTTCATTCAGGCTTGAAACAAATAACTGCACTGCCGTATTGAATGATGACGGCACTGTATCACTTATCAGCAATGATAATGAAGAATCTGTTCAGACATTCTCTGCCCCTTTTGCATATGACAGCGAATATGTTGAAGGTGACAAAAACGAACACTATACAGACTGTTCATATACTCTTGATAAAATTGATGATAATACATACCTTATGTCTGTTAATGTGGACAAGTCATGGCTTGAAAGTGACAGTACAGTTTATCCTGTAACGATTGATCCAACTACAGGCAATCTTTCTTATTCTGAAGATGCCGGTGTGTATTCAGCAAAATCATCAAATAATTATGGCTCTGAACAGACTTGCTGTTTTGGTCGGGCTTCTGAATACGGTTATGGCAGAGTTTTAAATTACTTTAAAATGCCAACAGGAATCAAAAAAGGTGCGGTAATTAATAGCGCATATTCATGGCAGCGTGAAACAACAGGCAGAACAACTACCACAAAGGTTACGCCATATGTCATTATCGGTGGCTGGACAGAGGGATCTGTTACATATGCTAACAAGCCGAATTTTACCAAGGCTGTAACTATGTCAGCAAGAACTATAAACAGTAAGTCAACGGATGATTCAAGAAATAATTATTGGTATAAGTTTAATATAGCCCCCGCAATTAAAGCGTGGGCAGATGGAACTCAGCATAACTATGGTTTGATGTTTATTAGTTCAGAGGAAGCGGACAAGAATTATAATTGGCGTGCGTTTGCGTCACGTTCATATTCGACATCTGCAATGCGTCCATATTATGTTATCAATTACACAAATGATACAACCGCTCCTACCGTTACAAGTGTAACGGGCAATCCAACAACTTGGACGAAAAACAATGTAACGCTCAAAGTAAATGGTGCAAAGGATAACAGCGGCGGTGCGGGATTACATTCAACACCGTATTCTTTTTCAACCACAAAGGGCAGTTATAGCTGGCAGTCAGGCAATACAAAAACCTTCTCATCAAACTGCACTGTTTATGTTTATGTCCGTGACGCACTCGGAAACATCCGTCTTGTTTCTACTCAGACAATAAATAAAATTGATAAAACAGTTCCTTTAACACCCACAGTCAGTGGTAATCCGACAGATTGGACAAATGCAAATGTTACACTCAAAGCAAGTTCAAGTGATAGTCAATCCGGAATATCAGTTTATAGTTTTTCAACGACAGAAGGTGTATATTCCTGGCAAACATCGGCAAGTAAAACATTCAGTGAAAATACAGTTGTCTATGTTTATACTAAAGATGCAGTAGGTAATATATCATCCGCAAAAACTGTTACGATTAGTAAAATAGATAAAACTGCACCTTCACAGCCAACTGTAACAGGTGATATTGATACTTGGACAAAAGGTGATGTAGTTTTAACTGCAGCCTCGTCTGATGACTCGTCAGGAGTAACTGCATACAGTTTTTCTACAGAATTAGGAAAATATAATTGGGGCGGAAATGAAACTACTGTATCTGAAAAGTCAAAGGTCTATGTTTACGCTAAAGATGCAGCAGGAAATATTTCCGAACCCACAGAACTTGACTTAAAGATAGATAAACTTTCGCCTACAGGCTCAGTTACTGCTGAACAGCCTGAAAAATGGGTAAAGCAAATTACAATTACTGCTGATGCATCGGATGAACTATCAGGATTACACGAAACACCTTTTAGTTTCAGCACGGATGAGAACAAATATAGCTGGCAAAAGAATAGTATAAAGACTGTTACAAGTAACGAAACTTATTATATCTATGCAAGAGATGCTGCTGAAAATATAGTTTTGCTTGATACAATTACAATTGATAAAATCGATCGTTCTGCTCCAACAATTAAAAATGTTGAAATTGAAGATGCAGAAAACAAAACGGTTGTAACAATTACAGCCGAAGATACACAATCCGGCATTTCTGCTTACAGTATAGATAATGGCTCAACTTGGCAGGAAAGTAATGTGTTTGAGTTTGATAAAGATTCTCTTAATTACATTGCTGTAAAAGTTAAAGACAATCTTGATAATAAAACTTCACTAGCGAAATATTATGATATATATACTCCTCAGGTATATTATGATGGTCAAAAGGTGGGGCTTTACAATCCCAATCCTAATTGTGATTGTGATATTTATTACAAATTAAATAAGTCATATAATTCAAAGTGGATTAAATACGATAAACCATTTTACTTGCCGGAAAATCAAAAAACTATTTATATAAGTTTTTACTCAAGACCATTATTACAAGTACCGACTGCAACAAATGTTGAAATAGAATACCCCAATATATTTTCATATTCTGAAAAATATACAGACTTTTCATTAGCTTATAACGGGGTATCATTTGCTGTTGACCGCCAATATTCAGACAGTGGTTGGGAGTATTCATTTAACAGCAAATTAAAAGAGCAAAATGAATATGTAATTTCTGTTACACTTCCTGATTTTACTGCTTATTCCTTTATAAAACAAAACAAATATTCATATATCAATGAAAGCACTAATGCAGAGTTAAGTGTTGTATATGATGAGAATGATACACAGATTGTTGAGTATATAGTGAAATCTAATGGACTTAATTATCATTACAATATTGATGGAAATCTTTCAAAAATCAGCAATTTGAGCGGTGATTTGTTCTATTTTGATTTCAATGATGATTATATTATTATAAAAGATGGAGCAAACAGACAAACAACAATTAATTATGCTGATGGAAAATTAACATCAATTACTGATGCAAATGGAGGAATCATTAATTATATCTATTATAAAAATAACTTGATAAAGGTTGTTGATCAGGCGGGAGTTATTCTTGGTGAGTATGAGTATAAAAACAATATACTTACTAAATCGGGTCATAACAATATTGAAAGAGATAATGATAACCGTGTAATTAAAATCACATCAGATACTGGATATTTTAAAGATATTGATTATTCCGATGATCTTGTAACGATTTCGACACCTAACGAAAAAGTTATTTCTTATTCATATAATTATTTAGGAAATATTATTTCAGCTACTGACGAAAACGGCAGTGTAACAACATATACTTATGATGATTATGGTCGGCAAACAGAAACAAAACAGGATGGGGATTTGTTATATAGTATCGTTTATGACGAAAATGACAGAATATCTTCCAAGTCAAATGAAACAGGATACATGTACTATTATTACAATAATAAAGGGTATTTGATACGAACAGACGATGAATGCTATAGCGACAAAGATAAAAACATTACAACACATTATGTTTATGATGAATACAGCAATATCGTAATTCAGGCTCAATTTGATAATGATACTGCTACAATCTGGCCTGAAGAGTATACTCCTGAACATAATTATGATTCGGTTATCAAATATGAATATAATAACGGAAAACTGATAAAGACTACTGAAAATGATAATACTATTACATCGTATTTATATGACAATTACGGAAATGTTGCTAAAACGACAACTACTGTAACAAAAGATAACCAAACAATTATCAGTATCAGTGAAAGTCGATATGATATCTTAAACCGACTTATTTCATCAAAAAGCGATAACAGTGAAATATCATACACTTATGATGCTGCAGGCAGAACAATTTTAACAAATACAGACGGTAAATATCAGCGAACAGTTTATGATAATTATGGCAGAGTTATTCAAGAAATAAGCGATACTGATTATAAGCCGGAATTGGATAATCTTCCTGATGCATATGCCTGTCTCTTATACACATCTCCGAGCCCACGAGACTAAGGCGAATCTC
>UQVI01000133.1 GCA_900544515.1 uncultured Oscillospiraceae bacterium
GATAATATGTTATTATTGAGTATAGTATAATGGAAAGGGTGAAAATTTTGGATAATTCTATACGTCTTTTGGCAGAAAAAAACGAAAAATATATTTTGTGCGACAAAGCATGCTTTGCAGCCAATTCACGCGGACGAGCAGTTGAAGAGTCTGATGATGCAGTAAGAACGTGCTTTCAGCGAGACCGAGACAGAATTATTCATTCACAGTCCTTCAGACGCCTTAAGCATAAAACACAGGTGTTTCTTGCACCGAGCGGTGACCATTACAGAACCCGCCTTACACATACCCTTGAGGTTGCACAGATCGCAAGAACGATTGCCAGGGCTCTTCGACTTAACGAGGATTTGACTGAGGCAATTGCACTGGGTCACGATTTGGGACACACCCCATTTGGGCATGCAGGCGAGCGTGCACTTAATAAGCTCTGCGACTGTGGATTTAAACATTACGAACAGAGCGTTAGAGTTGTTGAAAAGCTGGAAAAATACGGCAAAGGACTCAACCTTACTGACGAGGTAAAGAACGGAATCATGTGCCACACAAGGGGTGAGGAGGCCTATACCCTTGAAGGGCAGATCATCCGTATTGCCGATAAAATCGCGTACATAAATCATGATATTGATGATGCCATCCGTGCAGGCGTTATGGCTGAGGAGGATATTCCGCTCAGTCTCAGAATGCAGCTGGGTATGACTAAAACAGAACGTATTAACAATATGGTGCTGGATGTTATTCGTACAAGTGACAACCTGATAAGAATGAGTGATGATTTTTATACTGGTTTTATGGATTTGCACAGATTTATGTTTACTGCTGTGTATACAAATCCTGTTTGCAAGGGCGAGGAAAGCAAAGCAGTTGATATGCTTGAAAGAATTTATTCCTACTATATTAAAAATATTGATAAGATGCCTGAGGAGTTTATACGCATTGCAGAGTCTGACGGTGATGAGCGTGCGGTATGTGACTATATTGCCGGAATGAGTGATAATTATGCATTAAAGGTATTTAACAATTTATTTGTGCCTATGTTCTGGCTGGAATAATATGATTTGATTTTATGAAAGGGCGGTGAGACTGTGCCGTTAAATGAATCCTTTTTACAGGAGCTTAAATTTAAAACAGATATTGAAGACATTATTTCAGGCTACGTTTCACTTAAAAAGCGTGGTTCAACATCACTTGGACTATGTCCGTTTCATAATGAGAAAACACCTTCCTTCACGGTTTATAATGATACCCAGTCTTTTTACTGCTTCGGCTGCGGAGCAGGAGGAGACGCGGTTACCTTTATAAAGAAGATAGAAAATCTTGATTATATTGATGCTGTAAAATTATTGGCACAGCGTGCAGGCTTGCAGATGCCGGATGATAACAGCTACGACGACAGTCTTTCAAAGAAAAGACGGCGTATTTTGGAAATTAACCGTGAAGCAGCAAGATTTTTCTATAGCTATCTTTTAAGTCCTCAGGGTAAAGTCGGACTTGACTATTACCTGAATCGCGGACTTTCAATGAATACAATTAAAAGATTCGGTCTTGGCTATGCGCCTGACAGTTGGGATAGCTTATTAAAACATTTAAAGGATAAAGGTTTCCGACCCAGTGAAATGGTTGACGCAGGTGTTGTAAAAATCGGAAAGAACAACAGATATTATGATATTTTCAGAAACCGTGTAATGACACCGATTATTGACGTACGCGGTAATGTGATTGCGTTTGGCGGACGTGTGCTGGACGACAGTAAGCCTAAGTATATAAATACATCGGACACATTGGTTTATAAAAAGACCAATGAGCTTTTCGGTCTTAACCTTGCAAAGGATAACTGCAGTGACAGTCTGATACTTTGTGAAGGCTATATGGACGTTATTGCGATGCACCAGGCAGGCTTTAAAAATGCTGTTGCCGGCTGCGGAACAGCTCTTACAAATGAGCAGGTTCGATTGATAAGTAGATATACAAAAGAGGTTATCCTTGCCTATGATGCTGACGAGGCCGGTCAGAAAGCACTGAATAAAGCAATTGGTTTATTTAAACAGACAGATATTAAGGTAAGAATACCTGCACTTTCCGGCGGAAAGGACCCCGACGAAATTATCAAGAAATTCGGACGGGACAAGTTCAAGGGAATGCTTGAGGGTGCTTCAAATGAAATTGAATTTGCACTCCTTGATTTAAGAAATAAAAATAATCTGAATACTACGCAGGGGAAAATTGATTTTCTGAGCGGTGCGATCAGAATCCTTTCTGATGTCAGTCCGATTGAACAGGATTTATATCTTACTCGGCTTTCATGTGAGATGGGTGTTGAAAAAGCAAGTATAAAAATCCAGCTGAATGATTATATTAAAAGAAAAAAAAGCCGTCAGAAAAGGAATATGTATAAATCTGTTATTAATGATAATATCAGAGAAAATCAGAAGCTGACGTATGAAAACAATACGACTATAAGACAGATAAAAGCTGAGGAAAGAATTATCGCATTGCTGCTCAGGTATCCTGACTGCAGGAATCTGTGCAGTGATTTTGATGTCGAAAAATTTTCATCAGTGTTTATAAAACGGGTATTTAAGGAAATAATATCAAGGCTGAACAATCATCTGGATGCTGAGCTGATTAACTTCAGTCAGTCCCTTACGGATGATGAGCTCGGCCGCTTATCAGGTATTATTGCCAGAACCTGCGAAAGCAAAAATGCCAAAAAAGAGTTTTCCGATTGTCTTAATATTGTCAATGAGGAATATGAGAAATCAAACGGTACCTCATCCTCCTCAATGACGGACGATGAATTCAGAAAACTGTTTAACAATGGATAGATTTTGAAAATATCTTTCTTTACAGAATCCAAAATACATACAGAGGAGATTTTTTATGAAGGAAATTAATCTTACACCGAATCAGCCTGTAAGCGAGGATAAAAAGCAGCAGGCATTCAAAAAGCTTGTTGATAAAGGTAAGCAGGTGGGTCATCTTACAACGCAGGAAATTGATAATCTTATTGTTGAGCTTGATCTAGATGTTGATGAGCTTGAAAAACTCAATGAACAGATAGATGCTGCTAATATCAATATCATTGACGATTTCTCGGCAGAGGCACTTGACAGTATTAATCTCGAGGTGGACTTGCCTAAGGAGACGGACGCAGCTGAGACTGTTGCCGTTAACGATAATGCGGCTATGGATGACCCTGTTAAGGTTTATCTTAAAGAAATCGGCCGTGTTCCGCTTCTTACACCCGAAGAGGAAATTGAGCTTGCTATCCGTATTGCAGATGACGATCAGAATGCGAAAAAGCGTCTTGCTGAAGCAAACCTGCGTCTTGTTGTAAGCATTGCAAAAAGATATGTGGGCAGGGGAATGCAGTTCCTTGATTTGATACAGGAGGGCAATCTCGGTCTTATCAAGGCAGTGGACAAGTTTGATTATACAAAAGGTTTTAAGTTTTCAACCTATGCAACCTGGTGGATCAGACAGGCAATCACTCGTGCAATTGCTGACCAGGCAAGGACAATACGTATCCCTGTGCATATGGTGGAGACAATTAATAAGGTTAAAAAGGCGAACAGCCAGCTCCTTCATGCCAACGGCAGAGAGCCTACTCCGGATGAAATTGCTGAGTATCTCAGTATGCCGGTTGAAAAGGTAAGGGAGATTTTGAGAGTTGCGCAGGAGCCTGTTTCTCTTGAAACACCAATCGGTGAGGAGGAGGATTCACATCTCGGTGACTTTATCCCTGATGATGATGCACTTGCACCTGCTGATGCAGCATCAATGAGCCTTCTTAAGGAACAGCTTTCCGATGTTCTGAAAACGCTTACTCCGCGTGAGGAAAAGGTGCTTTCACTCCGTTTCGGTCTTGAGGACGGCAATCCGAAAACACTTGAAGAGGTCGGTAAGGAATTTAACGTAACACGTGAGCGTATACGCCAGATTGAGGCTAAGGCTCTCAGAAAGCTCCGTCACCCAAGCAGAAGTAAAAAATTGAGGGATTTCTTAGACTGATGACACAGGAAAAAATTAACAGAATTAATGAGCTTGCTCACAAGTCAAAGACGGTGGGTCTTACCGAAGAAGAAAAGAATGAGCAGGCTGTACTCAGAAGAGAATATATTGATTCCTTTAAGGCAAGTCTTATAGGTCAACTTGAAAACACCTATATTGTTGACGAAAAGGGAAATAAGAAAAAGGTAAGAAGAAAATCAGATGGCAAAGTTAATCATAATTGAGGGGCTTGACGGCTGTGGAAAATCAACGCAGACAGCACTCCTTGAAGAATATTTTCAGTCGGAAAATATGGATTATAAGAAAATCAAGCTCCCTGACTACGACAGTCCGTCGAGTACTTTGGTGAAAATGTATCTCGGCGGTGCGTTCGGTAAGAATGCAGATGATGTTAATGCATATGCGGCAGGTGCATTCTATGCCGTTGACCGTTATGCGTCCTTCAAGCTTGGATGGAGTAAGGATTATAAGGAAAAGGACATTATTCTTGCCGACAGATATGCTACATCAAATTCTATCTATCAGATGGAAAAGCTGGATAAAAGCCAATGGGATGAATATCTGGAATGGTCTGCCGACTTTGAATATAACAAAATCGCAATACCAAAGCCTGATTTGGTTATTTATCTGGATATGCCGATTAAGATTTCTCAGAAGCTTATGACCTCACGCTACAATGGCGATGAGGATAAAAAGGAGGTTCACGAGGCTGATGTTTCATTTTTAAAGCAGTGCCGAAATGCAGCACTCTATGCAGCAAAAAATCAAGGTTGGACTGTTATCAGCTGCTCTGATGGTGAAAATCCGTATTCAATTGATGCTGTCTCTTATACACATCTCCGAGCCCACGAGACTAAGGCGAATCTCG
>UQVI01000134.1 GCA_900544515.1 uncultured Oscillospiraceae bacterium
AGATTCGCCTTAGTCTCGTGGGCTCGGAGATGTGTATAAGAGACAGGATTTATATAATCCTAAAGCACTCCGTGCAACAATGGGCTCTGCACTCAGAATCAATATCAAGCAGACTGATAATCTTGAATCCGTTCTTACGGAGTTCAAAGAAAGAAATATTCCGGTTTATGCTACATCACCTGACAGCTCAGCATTTCCGATAACGGATGTTGATTTTTCAAAAGGCGGTGTATGCGTAGTCGGTAATGAGGCAAACGGCGTAAGTGATGAAATCAAGGCACTTTGCGACAGTCTGATTACAATTAAAATGCTTGGCAGAGCAGAAAGTCTGAACGCATCTGTGGCAGCTTCAATAACGATGTGGGAGATGGTCAGATGAGTGAAAACCTGCGTTATTGGTTATGGCTTCAGCGTGCACTCGGCGAGGGAGCCTATATAAAAAATATGATTGAGGATTTCGGCTCTGTGAAAAAGCTTTATTCCTCAAATATTTTGGAGTGGCGAATGAGTCCTGCTCTTACCGCAAAGCAGATTGACAGGCTTGAGCAGACTGATATAAACAGTGTGGATGAAATCATCTATACCTGCGAGAAGAATGGCTGGACAATCATCGACTATGATGATGAACGGTATCCGAACAGACTCAGAGAAATACATAATCCGCCGTGCGTACTGTATGTGGATGGAATCCTTCCTGATATTGACAATCTGGCAGTTATCGGTATTGTGGGTACAAGAAAAGCAAGCACGTATGCCATCAAGGTTACCCATATTATGAGCAGGGGTATTACGGAATGCGGTGCACTTGTTGTAAGCGGAGGTGCACTGGGAGTGGATACCGCCGCACATAAGGGAGCACTTACCGCAGGAGGGAATACGGTGGCTGTGCTTGGATGCGGTCTCGGAGCAAGCTATCTAAATGAGAATAAACCTCTTCGTGATATAATCAAAAATAACGGTGCACTTGTAACAGAGTATCCGCCGTTTACAAGAGCAAGCCGAACAACCTTTCCAATGAGAAACAGAATTATAAGCGGTTTGTCCGTCGGTGTTCTTGTTGTTGAGGCCGGTGTGAAAAGCGGAAGCCTTATCACTGCAAATTATGCGCTTGAACAGGGAAGGGATATATTTGCCGTGCCTGCATCTGTTTTATCGGTGGATTTTTCAGGCACAAATAAGCTGATTGATGACGGAGCAATGGTTGCCACAAAGCCGGCACAGATTGTTTCTGTATATGCTGAGAAGTTCAGTACAATTGATATTTCAAAAGCAAGAAGCATTGATGAGCTCATGAATGATGAAAGTGATAAAAGTGCGAATATTGAAGAGAATGAAAATAAGCTTTCCTTTGAATCTATTGAAGAAAACAGAGAAAAAAGACTGAAAAATGAACATAAGGCGTCAACACTGAACGGAGATGCTAAAATTGTTTATCAGTGTTTGAATGACTGCTTTTTACATATTGATGCGATTATTGAGAAAACAGGATTAACAAGTGCAAAGGTAATGGCATCAATTACACAGCTTGAGGTGATGGGACTGATTGAAAGCGCCTCAGGCAAAAGATATAAACTATCCTGAAAGGAATAACAATATGTCAAAATTAGTTATAGTTGAGTCGCCTGCAAAGGCTAAAAATATAAAGGGCTATCTCGGCAGGGGATATGATGTCGTTGCATCAATGGGTCATGTCAGGGATTTACCGGCGGCAAGGCTGAGTGTTGATATTTCAAATGATTTTGAGCCTAAGTATGCTGTAATAAAGGGTAAGGAGAATTTTGTAAAAGACCTTAAGAAGAAGGCAGAAAAAGCGGACTATGTTTACCTTGCAACTGACCCTGATCGTGAGGGTGAGGCAATTTCATGGCATCTGGCTACTCTGCTGGGTCTTGATATGAAGGATAAAAACCGTGTAACCTTTAATGAAATTACAAAAAACGGCGTTCAGAACGGTATGTCACAGCCAAGAGCAATTGACATTGATTTTGTGAATGCACAGCAGGCAAGACGTATTCTTGACAGACTGATTGGCTATAAGCTGTCACCGTTTATTTCACAGAAAATCAGACGCGGTCTTTCAGCAGGGCGTGTTCAGTCAGTTGCTCTCAGACTTGTTGTTGACAGAGAAAATGAGATAAGAGCCTTTAAGCCTGAGGAGTATTGGTCAATTGATGCTAAGTTTACAAATCCTCCTGAGCGTAAGGTTTTTGCCGCTGCGCTTTATGGTAAGGACGGCAAGAAAATAAAAATTGAAAATAAGGAACAGAGTGATAAAATTCTTTCAGACCTTGAAGATGCTCAGTATATTGTCACAGGTGTGAAAAAGGGCAGCCGAAAGAAAAATCCTACTCCTCCGTTTACGACCTCGACTCTGCAGCAGGAGGCATCACGCAGGCTCTCCTTCCAGGCAAGACGTACAATGAAGGCTGCACAGGAGCTTTATGAGGGTGTTGAGGCAGGCGAGCTTGGAACAGTTGGTCTTATCACGTATATGAGAACGGACTCTCTTCGTATTTCTGAGGAGGCAAGGGCAGCAGGTAATGAATATATTACCGAAACCTACGGTGAAAAATACCTCCCTAAAAAGCCGAGATATTATAAATCAAAGAGTAATATCCAGGACGGACACGAGGCAATCAGACCGTCAATGCCAAAGGTAACTCCTGACCAGGTTAAACCTTATCTGACAACAGATCAGTTCAAGATATATAAGCTTATATGGGACAGATTCATTGCTTCTCTTATGGAGGCCTGCCTTCAGGAAACAATGAAGATTGAAATCACTGCAAATGATTACGTATTCAATGCAACAGGCTATACTGTAAAATTTGACGGCTTTACTGCTCTTTATGAGGAAAAGGGCGATGATGAAAAATCTGACTCGGCATCACCTCTTCCCGCTATGAAAGAGGGAGACGCACTTAAGCTGAAGAGTATTCTCGGCAATCAGCATTTTACGCAGCCGCCTGCAAGATATACTGAAGCGTCACTTACTAAGGCACTTGAGGAAAACGGTGTAGGCCGTCCTTCAACCTACGTTACCATTACATCAACCATTCTCAACCGTGAATATGTCAAGCGTGAGGGCAAGCAGTTTGTACCTACAGAGCTTGGTGAGGCTGTTACAAAACTCCTTGAGGAAAGAATACCGAACATTGTAAATGTAAAGTATACCTCAAAAATGGAGAATGATCTGGATAAGATTGACAGCGGTGAAAAGAATTATAAAGAAATGATAAGGCTCTACTACGATGAATTTGAAGAGCCTCTTGAAAAAGCAAAGGCTGATATGCAGGGCGTTAAAATCAGGCTTAAGGAAGAGGAAACAGATGAAATCTGTGAGAAATGCGGACGAAATATGGTAATTAAAGTAGGCCGCTTCGGCAAGTTTCTTGCCTGTCCGGGTTATCCTGAATGTAAAAATACAAAGCCGCTTGTTTATAAAACAACTGCAAAATGTCCTGAATGCGGCGGCGATGTAATCGAAAAGAAAACAAAGAAGGGTACTTCCTTCTTCGGCTGTTCAAATTATCCGAACTGCAACTTTATGACTTGGGATGCTCCGTCTGACGAGGTTTGTCCTAAGTGCGGTAAATCCTTATTTAAACGCAGAGGCAATGTTTTGTATTGCCCTGATACTGAGGGATGCGGCTTCACAAAGCCTGTTCCGAGAAAAAAGAAATCTGAAACAGAAGAATAATTATGAAATTTAAAGTAATCGGTGCAGGGCTCGCAGGTACTGAGGCGGCGTGGCAAATTGCAGATGCCGGCTATCAGGTTGAACTTTATGAGATGAAAGGCATCAGGCGTTCACCTGCACATAAAACTGATTTGTTTGCTGAGCTGGTGTGCTCCAATTCCCTTAAAGCAGCAAGAATAGAAAGTGCGGCAGGACTTCTTAAGGAAGAAATGTTTATGCTCGGCTCACTGTCTGTTCCTGTGGCAAGGGGATGTGCAGTGCCTGCAGGCGGTGCGCTTGCAGTGGACAGAGACATTTTTTCACAGCAAATCACAGATAAAATCAAATCACATAAAAATATTACAGTCATTAATCAGGTAGTTGATACTCTTGATACGGACGATGATACCATAACCATTGTGGCAACAGGTCCTTTAACAGACGGTGCACTTGCTGAAAATATCAAGGCTCTTGTGGGCGAGTATCTTTCTTTTTACGATGCGGCAGCACCCATTGTAACGGCAGAAAGCGTGGATATGTCAAAGGCATTCGGTGCATCACGCTACGACAGAGGCGGAGATGATGATTATATCAACTGTCCTTTCAATAAGGCTGAATATGAAAATTTTATCAATGAGCTTGTAAATGCTGAGGGTGCGGTTGTGCACGATTTTGATGTTTATGAGGGCTGTATGCCCATTGAAAAATTAGCAAAGCGCGGACTTGACGCACCGCGATTCGGTCCTATGAAACCGGTAGGTCTGATTGACCCTAATACCAATCATCGTCCTTGGGCGTGTGTTCAGCTCAGACGTGAAAACGCAAAGGGCACAATGTTTAATCTTGTAGGCTTTCAGACGAATCTTAAGTTCGGTGAGCAGAAAAGAGTTTTTTCAATGATACCGGGACTTGAGAATGCCGAGTTTGTCAGATATGGTGTTATGCACAGAAATTCATTTTTGAATTCACCGAAGCTGCTTAACAGTGATTTTAGTCTGAGAAGTAAGAAAAATATTTTCTTTGCAGGGCAGATTACAGGTGTTGAGGGCTATATGGAATCTGCAGGCAGCGGAATCCTTGCAGGTATCAATGCAGTAAGGCTTGCGGAAAACAAAACACCTTTTGTGCCTGAACGGGATACAATGCTCGGTGCACTGTGTGAATATATAAGTGATGCTGTCTCTTATA
>UQVI01000135.1 GCA_900544515.1 uncultured Oscillospiraceae bacterium
CTCGTGGGCTCGGAGATGTGTATAAGAGACAGTTGCTGACGCAAGGCAACAGCGAAAACTTCATAAATTCGCTTTCATTCTGCATTTTGGGCAGGTTCGGATTTCTCTCTATTGCCTAAGCAAATAAAAATCAAACTTGCTTAATACTTAGCACGAGGTAATCATGAAAAAAATGATGAAATTCACAGCAGTCGTTCTTAGTCTGGCTGTGGTTGGAGTAACGGCATTTGTCGGTTCAATTCATATGAGGGGTAATTTTGACGATTATATACTGCCAAAGGGATTTGAAGAATCCATCAGCGCAGCGGATACATCACGTGATTCTGACACCTACACAAGAATTATGAGTGCTAATCTTCTGGTAAACTATGAAAGCTGGGGCGGAACAGATGCACGTAAAAGAGCAAAAATGTTTTTCAATGTGCTTGATGCGTACCAGCCTGATGTTATAGCAATACAGGAAATGAGCGACCAGTGGTACTGCTGTATTACAAAAAACAGAGGCAGCTATCAGCTTGTATACCCTGTTTCCTCAGGTGCTATGTTTCATATGACAGGCTTGATGTATAATTCAGACACTGTTACCCTTGTTGATCACGGACGTATGGAATATACACAGGGCGACAATCCAAGACTCCGCAGAATTGTATGGGGACTTTTCGAGGACAACAGCACAAAAAAGCGTTATGTTGTAACCTCCACCCACCTTGACCTTATACGTGAGGGGCAGGAAAAGGAGGAGTTGAGCGTAATGAACACACAGGCAGATGAACAAATTAAACTTACCAATGAACTGGCTGAACGCTTTGACTGTCCTGTATTCTCCGCAGGTGATTTCAACGCAATGGACGACGGTGACTACGATGACAAATATTATGCACCCACTGTTTACAATAAGCTTGCAAAGGAGCTTACAGACACCAAGTATATCGCACAGACGAAAACGGACGGTAATGAACGCAAGGTCGAAAAGCCTACATTTGACCACATATTTTTAAAAGGCAATGAAACCGTGAACAGATACGCTATTCTTTCTGACGAGGTAATGCTTCAGATGAGTGACCACTATCCGATATTTGCAGATATTTCCGACTGATTATCACACAACAAAAATCCCCTGCGGAAGTTTTGAAACTCCGCAGGGGATTTTTTCACTTTATCTTTTCATAGCATTGTATGATGTGAGGAGTGCCTCCTCGCTGATATCACAGCCGAACTCATAAAGAGGTACCTTTGCAAATATCTGCTCCAGCACATCAAAAAGGTTATCCATTCGCCGGGCATTCAGCTTTCGTACCGTCTGTGAAAAGATATTGAATACTGCCTTGCCTGTATCAGCCTTTTTAATCCAGTTATTTTCACTGCGTTCCAGAAAGCATATTCCTGCGAGAGGAACTACCTTCGGTGTGGAATAGTCATACTTACCGCTCCAGGGAGTACCACAGGCATAAACCCTGCCGTCAATCAGTCTGATTGCAGGCTTGTCATCATTGAGCATATAAGCACGATCACCGAAATGCTTAAGCCATAGCTGAGTATGCGTAGACTTGCCTGTTCCGCTGTCAGCAGAAAAAGCATACGCCATATCATCAACAACAATACAGGAGGAATGAAGAAGTATGCCGTCAAAATTCAAAAGCTCTGTATAAAAATCCGAGCCTGTTATCATATATTCCCAGTCGTCCTGTATAAGCTCAGGATGCTCCGCCATTGCACTGAGGACTCTTTTCTCATCTACATCAACAGTAATGTCAATATGCTGATTTTCATCCTGATTATCGGACAGATACGGCATTGCCTGTTTTGCCGTTCTGCCCTTAGGATTCACTATATTCACCTTTAATCCCGCAATATCATAAATAGCCATAAATTCACCTTTAGTTCGTTCTTCACAACTTTTAGTATAAACTATACAGAAAGATTTAGCAAGGGTAATTATTATGTGAAACAGACATTTGAAAATATTTCCTATTGACATTTACGCCGTTTTGATATATTATAGAACATATGTTCTATATAGTAAAAAGGTGATACACATGGAAAGAGAAATACTGCACGTTGACTGCAATAAATTCTATGCAAGCGTTGAATGTTATTTGCACCCTGAGTTAAGGGATAAGCCTGTGGCTGTGGGCGGAAGCGAGGAATCAAGACACGGTATAATCCTTACAAAAAATGAAATCGCATCAAAATACGGCTTGACAGTTGGCGAGCCATTATGGAAGGCACGTCAGAAATGCCCTGATTTGATCATCGTTCCGCCCAATTTTCCTGTGTATATTGAATTTTCGCAGAGAGTAAGAAAAATACTGGAGGACTATACGGATTTAATTGAGCCCTTCGGACTGGATGAATCCTGGCTTGATGTGACAGGAGATTGGAATAAAACAGGCTACGAAATTGCACAGGAGATAAGACAGAGGGTTAAGGATGAAATAGGTATAACTGTCAGTATCGGTCTCAGCTTCAACAAAATTTTTGCCAAGCTCGGATCGGACTATAAAAAGCCTGACGCAGTAACTGTGATAAGCAAAGAAAACTATAAGGATATCGTATGGAAGCTGCCCTGCAGCGATATGCTTATGATTGGCAAGGCGACCACAAAAAAATTAAACACCTATGGTATTTATACCATAGGTGATGTGGCAAATGCTGACGATAAATTCATGAAAAATATTTTTGGCAAAAACGGTCAGATGCTCCAGCGGTTTGCACGCGGTGAGGACTACTCCCCTGTCAGACATATGGATCTGGCAAGAGATATCAAGAGTATCGGCAATTCCACAACCACACCGAGAGATCTGAAGAATAATGAGGATGCAAAAATCATTTTCACTGTACTGGCGGAGAGTGTAGCAAGGCGAATGAGAAAGCATAATCTGAAGGGCGTTACCCTTACAATATCCGTAAGGGACAACGAACTGAACACCTTCACAAGGCAATGCAAAATACCTGCTCCCACAAATGTAAGCACCGAGCTTATCAAGTACGCAATGACACTTTTTACGGCAAATTACAGCTGGGATAAGCCCATACGCAGCTTAGGGCTGAGTGTTACCGACTTTGACTATGACGGTGTTTTGCAGTTTGACTTATCAGGCTCCGTTCAGAAAAGAGAAAAGCTGGAAAAGCTTGAAACAGCAGTAGATAGGCTCAAGGACAGATACGGCAGCTTCTGCGTACAGAAAGCAACCTCACTTTATGATGAAGAGCTGTCACATTTCAGTCCCTTTGAAAAGCATATTATTCATCCGGTTTGTATATAAAAATGCATACAAAACGGCTTACAATATTTGTGTATGCCATTTTATCAGTGGCAGGGATGCGTACAATCTCGGCATTTTCCATCACAGCCTTTTTTATCATTTCTGTTGTGATGATGGTGATTCTTTTCATAATGTTTTTCGTGATGATGCCCTCTGTGGTGCTCCATATGATGATTATGATGTTTCCTTTCATCAGCAGAGAGCTTTTCCCTTTCACAATGGCTGTTTTCAGTAAGCGAGAGCAGTACCGCTTTATTCACTTTTCGCATTAATACATATGCAATAATCAGCGTAACAATCTCTGCTATAGGGAATGTAGTCCATATAAGCCAATTGCTTGCTTTTGAATCCGATACAAGCTTGGCAAAAATCCACGCAACAGGAAGCACGAAAACAAGCTGTCGTCCAAGTGAAACCACTAAGGATTCAATACCTCTGTTCAGTGCCTGGAAAACGCCTTGAAGTGCAATATTGATTCCTGCAAATATAAAGCTGATTGTTATAATGTGCATAGCACTTATAAACACTGTTTCTGTTTCGCCTGACAAACTGAATACTTTTGCAAACGGCTGAGCAAATATTTCAACAACAACTGTTCCTATCAGCATAATGATTGACGTATACAACACGCCGTATTTTATGCCGTCCTTTATACGTTTCCTGTTTTTCATACCATATGAAAAAGATACAATCGGCGTAATCGCATCACGCAGACCAAATGCCGCAAACAGGACAAACTGCTGAATTTTATAGAACAAGCCATATGCAGTAACCAAAGATTCACTTACGGAAACCAAAATGATATTCAGTCCGTAGGTCATAACAGACATTAGTGCCTGTGCAATAATGGCAGGCAAACCGACAGAATATATATCCTTAATCACTTTCGCAGACGGCTTTAGATAGGATAGCTTTTTTGAAATATTTTTATTGACTTTAAAATGGAATAAAAGAGCCAGAAGCCAGGACGCACACTGACCGATAACGGTTGCAAGTGCCGCACCCTTTACTCCCATTTCAGGGAAGCCAAGCAATCCGTAAATCATAATAGGATCCAGAACAATATTTATAACCGCACCTGCAATCATTGCAACAGTGGATTGCATGGAATGCCCTGTTGCCTGCAACAGCTTTTCATATATTCCGAAAAAGATGATACCCGGTGAAGCAATACAGCAGATTGAAAGATAGCTCACAGCCATATCATAAATCGTTTGATTTTCTGTCTGCGTTGCTATATAAAATTTCACACCGAAAATGCCAAACAATAAAAACACCAGGTAAACGATAATTGCTAAAAACTGAGCATTGCCTGCTACTTTGCTTGCCCTCTCCTTATCACCTAAACCTAAATTCTTTGCTACAAGAACATTCGTACCGATTCCGGTTCCTATTGCAATTGCAACCATAAGCATCTGAAACGGAAAAGCCAGTGTTAAAGCATTCAGTGCATTTTCACCGTCCTGTGCCATATTTGAAATAAATGCACTGTCAACAATCTGTCTCTTATACACATCTCCGAGCCCACGAGACTAAGGCGAATCTCGT
>UQVI01000136.1 GCA_900544515.1 uncultured Oscillospiraceae bacterium
ATTATGCACTATATCATTCAGTTTAATTTATCAAACTGAATGATCCTCCATTATTATTTCACAATAATAATATCATAATAAAATCTTACTGACAATATATGTTTATTCAATCTGTGCTTATGCACATACTGAAACAACGTGAAAGCTGAAAACGTTCAGATTATATTACTGCTTTTTATGAATTGTTCACAATTATTTCATCAATAATTCCCTTGACCTTTCTCCTTGCAAAATATGAATTCAACGAAAACCAACCCTCAAATCCTAAAAATTCAAGCCTTGACGGATCTATGTCATTCGCTCCTTTGACGGCACCTCTCTGTTTAGGATCACGTATCCAGATTTCACTTTCAAGAGGTTTAAACCTGAGCAAAACAGGCATTAATCTAATACGCATTAATTTATCATCGTCCGTAACAACCGTGTTTCCGGCTTTTATGTAATTATCTGCCAGCTCATCATAATTATATATATACCTGTCTACAACATCAGGAGAGGCAGTAGCAAAAACATTTCCCGTTTCATTGCCTTTGAATACTCCGTTCGCCATAATCGTTCCTGCTCCGTCTTCACCGCCACGACTGCAAAGCAAGCCGCTATTTATTATGCTTTTAAAATTACCGAAATTCGTTACATGATAATAGTATTCTCCATTATCATTGACAGTGGTGGCATATGCGGCCTCTCCGTGAAGAAGTCCGGTCGGATTTGGAAGAGACTTACACAAAAAAGGTCTTATTTCATTATAGTCATAATCTATACTGTTCGTATTTCTTCTGCACATATTTATTCACTCGCGTTTGTATTATTTCCTGTACTTGTTGTCTCAACAAGATTGCTTTGCTTTTCGGCTGAGGTAGGATTTGCAACTGCATTTGTTACCGCATCAATAATTCTCATAAGTCCTTCAGGAGTTGCCTGTTTGCGTGCATTTACATTAAAGCTGTATTTTGCTCTTGTATCTGTACGCCTTGTCTGCTCTGAGCTGTGTGAAACCGTACCTGAAAATTTTGCTGTAACCGGACTCCAGATTGACTTGTACTCAGTGTTTACTGTGCTGTCCGCATTATTCTTAGTCACATCCTCTTCAGCGGTAGTTACCTCCAAGTCAAAGGCTATATTCACATCTTCAATTGCAAGATTGGGAATTCCTGTAAGCGCAAGAAATGGTGCCTGTATATATCGGTCCTGCGTGCTGGGATTGCCCTGCGTATCCACAGTGCTTTCACTGTATTTCATTGTAACCATTCTGACATTTCCGTCACTGTCAATGCCTACATCCTGCACATATTGTGCAAGCATATGACTCATCTGGCTTTGTGCCTGAATTGTTGCAACAAGAGGGGCTGCAATCATTTTTTCAATGGGCAGATTGTTTACAATTCCGCCGACAATTTCATGATTCATAAATTATCTCCTTAAATTAATCATTATCCATACAATAAACATTAATCGAATTCGTCAGTTTTTCAGAAATTCTGCTTACCGCCTCAGGCGGATCACCGGATTTGAATTTCATACAAATATCAATGTTGTCAGCAGCATTTTTGCTGCAATTATTCATATCAACACTGAATGAGGAACGCGTAACAGAAAAATTATCATCATCTTTACCGCCAACGCCTTCAAGCTCTTTGATTTTGAAATCCTTTAAATTGACCTTCATTCTCACCTCCATTTCATCAAGAACAAGTGCACTGTGATTACTCATACAAAACAGAGGAACATCTAAAGCATATTTATCATTTATTTTTATTGTTTTGGTTAATGCCTTATTATCCTCGTCAATATATTTGTCAACCTGCGTAATAAAATGCCTTTCAAGTATCTCAATACTTGAATTAACACAAAACTGAATTCCTCTGACAATATCTGATAGTGTTGTCTGAGAATTGCTTTTAACCTTCTGAAACTTGTTTTTCATTTTCTGCATTCCTTTATTTTTATTCAGTAATATATATGCTTATATAATAAAAAATATTCAGAACCTGCATTTACTGCAAAGATATTGTTTTGTACGCAAATAACAGAATGTTTCATTTTCAAAACATCATACAGAGTATAAATTCATCTAATCGTATTTAATTTTAGTCTGTTCCAAATACCTCATCATATTTAATAACGCCTTCAATGAATTCTGCACGGTCATTCAATTTAACTGCCATAAAGCTTTCATCAGGAACATCAAAAGGAGCCTTTATTCCATAGATACTCGCTGGAACATACCCTAATTTAGGATAAACTGCTGCATAATCATCTTTCTGTTCCTGTCGTATATTCATCCTATTCACAACTCCGATTATAAATTATCGCATCATAATAAAAGGTTTCTGTTTTAGAAAATAATTAAAAGGTTGAATAAAAAATCTTGCTTAATTGCAAAATATCATTACAATATAAAATAGAGTAATGGCAAATCAGTCATTTTAAACCGTGTTCGGATTTGATTGCCTTTGTCTAGGAGGAAATTATGGGTTATTCATTAAAACAAAGTGAATTTGTCAAAGAAAAGCAGGGAACGGAATTTACATATTTTTCTGATAATGAATGGAATAAATATCCCTTCGCAGGTAAGCAAGACGTAAAGTGGTTTCGTGAGGCAAAATATGGTCTGTTTCTTCATGTAGGCATTTCAGCAATAGGCATGGTAGACATCAGCTGGTCAAGAAAAACCCATAAACTGCCTGACCCTATGTGGGGAAGTGTAGTTTCTGATGAGGAGTATGACAGTTGGGCAAAGCAGCTTGCTTTTGAAAAATTCAACGCAAAGGAATGGGCTTCCATTGCAAAGCAAAGCGGTTTCAAATATGTTGTCATAATTGCCAAGCATCACGACGGCTTTCATATGTGGGACACTGCATATTCCGATTATAAAATTACAAATTCTCCCTTTGGCAGAAATTATCTCAAGGAATTGATTGACGCATTCCGCTCGGCAGGACTTAAAATCGGCATCTACTATTCAAAGCGTGACTGGACACATCCTGATTATGAGCCTGTTCCTGTAGCAGATGCTGTTGCAATAAAAGCACCGCCTTATTTTAAAATGGAAGGCGGCAAAGAATGGTATCTTACAGAAAAACATAAACGCTATCAGGAATATATGTTCAGCACGGTACGAGAGTTGATGACCGATTTTGGCAAAATAGATCTTTTATGGTGGGACGCTGAATATAACAAAGGGATGTTCACAAAGGAAATGTGGAATTCCGAAGAACTTGAAAAAATGGTGCGTAAGCTGCAGCCGCATATCATTATCAATAACCGTGCAGGACTGCCCGGAGATTATGATACACCTGAATGTCATACAGGCTTTTTCCAAAATACACGAATGTGGGAAACCTGCATGCCGCTCGGTAAATACTGGTCTTATTCCGATAACAAAATCAAAAGTATAAAACAGATTATCACACAGCTGCTCAGTTGCACAGGCGGAGACGGCAACTATCTTTTGAGTATCGGATGCAAGCCGGACGGCAGTATTGCCGAAAATGAAACACAACGAATGAAAGAAGTAGGAATGTGGCTAAAAAAATACGGTGAAAGCATTTATGCCACGAATGGAGGGATATGGAAACCGACTAAAAAATATGTCTCCTGCTTTAAAAACAATACTGTCTATCTGCACATATTAAAGGGTTTGCCCATAGCATATTTATCCCTGCCCTTAAATAATAACACCTTTAAATCCTTTACCTGCTTAACAGGTGAAAAGGTTAGAATAAAAGTGAAAAACGGCAGACTGCATCTTCTTATGATAGGCAGACAACTCCGCACACCTGATACGATTATCAAAATAAAGCTTTCCAATAAACCGATTATGGAAAACTGAAGGAGAAATAATTATGTTTCTTAAAAAGAAATTACCACTTTGAAAGCTATCAACCGACTGCAATAGATGCTGACAGCTGGGTGAAAACCGCATATGAAGCGGGAATGAATTATGTAATCATAATCACAAAGCACCACGACGGCTTTTGCCTTTGGGATACACATACAACAACCTATTCCGTTCATTATTCACCAAACAAAACAGACGTTGTGAAGGCTATTGCTGACGCCTGCAGGAAGTACGGAATAAAACTCTGATTATATTATTCTTTATGGGACAGACACGAAAAATGCTATAAAAATGATGAACAATATGTGCAGTACATGGAAAAGCATTTAACGGAACTGATGGACGGCAGATATGGTGAAATCGTTGAGCTCTGGTTTGACGGAGCATGGGATAAGCCCTGCCGTGCATGGCAGCTTGACAGATTATATAATCATGTTAAATCTATGCAGCCGATGTGCCAGATCGGTGTAAATCACACTGTCGGAACATACAGTGAGAAAAAGGGAATGCCTAAGAAACGCTATGAGCCTAAAAACTATCGTGACCGCGATCCCCTTCGTATGTTCCCATCTGATTTCAGATTGTGGGATCCGAATATGTGCAGAGCAGATGATCCTAAAATATATACTTTTAATGACAAAGAATACTATCTGCCCTTTGAGCAGACAATCTGCTCTCGCAGGGAGTTCAGCTGGTTCTATTCAGATACATATGAAAGCAAACCGCTGATGAATACAGATGAAATCATAAAAAATTATCGTATTCTTGAAAAGGCTGATAATGTTATGGTAATCAATCTTCCGCCTGACAAAAACGGAAAGCTTGTTGATACAGATGTCGAAAACCTTATGTATGTTGCAAGAAAACTTGGTATCAACAGAATATAATCAAAAACATATACTCATTATATTCTGTCTCTTATACACATCTCCGAGCCCACGAGACTAAGGCGAATCTCG
>UQVI01000137.1 GCA_900544515.1 uncultured Oscillospiraceae bacterium
GAGATTCGCCTTAGTCTCGTGGGCTCGGAGATGTGTATAAGAGACAGCCTCTGTACCAAGCTGCTCTACCTGTTTTTTCAGGGAGGACAGCATACGTCTTGCAATCTCCTCAATATCCTCTTTTTCAAGCTGCTTGAACACAATGATTTCATCAACTCGGTTAAGAAACTCAGGCTTGAAGGTTGCCTTCAGATCAGCCATTACAAGCTTTTCAATGCTTTCATTCTCATTTTTATCATCCGCACCGAAGCCAAGAGCCGATTTAGGGTCAGTGATTTTTGATGCACCTACATTTGAGGTCATAATAATCACAGCGTTTTTAAAGCTGACCTTTCTTCCTTGTGAATCTGTCAGCACGCCATCCTCAAGTATCTGTAACAGCATATTGAAAACATCAGGATGTGCTTTCTCAATTTCATCAAAAAGGATTACCGAATAAGGCTTTCTCCTGATTTTTTCAGTAAGCTGTCCGCCCTCATCAAAGCCAACATAACCCGGAGGTGAGCCGATAAGCTTTGACACGGTATGCTTTTCCATATATTCGGACATATCAAGCTTTATAATAGCCTCTTCATCGCCGAACATGGTTTCAGCCAAAGTCTTGCAAAGCTCTGTTTTACCTACACCTGTAGGACCTAAGAATATAAATGAGCCTATAGGACGCTTTGGATTTTTAAGTCCTGCTCTGCCGCGTCGGATAGCCCTTGCCACACCTGAAACAGCCTTGTCCTGACCAACGATTCTTTCGTGCAGAAGCTTTTCCATATTCAAAAGTCTTTCCGCCTCTTCCTTAGTCAGCTGTGTTGCAGGTATACCTGTCCATGAAGAAACAACAGATGCAATATCCTCTGTTGAAATTTCCTTCACCTGATGTGAGGAAAGGTTTTTCCACTTCTCCTTTTCTTCATCTAAAAGGGTTTTCAGCGTATTTTCCTTATCCCTGATAATGGCAGCCTGTTCAAAATCCTGTGCTCTTACTGCAGATGCTTTTTCTTCCTCAAGGGATTTAAGCTCCTTTTCCATTTCCTTAAGATTATCAGGAACGGTGTAAGCCTTAAGTCTTACACGTGATGCAGCCTCATCAATAAGGTCAATTGCTTTATCAGGCAAAAATCTGTCTGCAATATATCTTGAGGACATTTTCACCGCATTGACAATCGCATCGTCGGAAATCTTAACCTTATGGTGTGCCTCATATTTATCACGTATACCCTTAAGGATTTCAATTGCCTCATCCTCCGTAGGCTCACCTACAGTAACAGGCTGAAAACGTCTTTCAAGAGCCGCATCCTTTTCAATATTTTTCCTGTATTCATCAATTGTAGTTGCACCGATAACCTGAATTTCACCGCGTGCCAGTGCAGGCTTGAGAATATTGGCAGCATCGGTTGCACCCTCAGCTGCACCTGCTCCCATAATGGTATGCACCTCATCAATGAACAGGATAACGTCCTTTGCATTCCTTACCTCGTCCATTGCCTTCTTAATACGCTCCTCAAAATCACCGCGATACTTTGTACCTGCAACCATTGAAGTTAAATCGAGAGCAACTATCTTCTTACCTGCAAGCAGCTCCGGCACCTCATCACGAACAATTTTCAGTGCCAGTCCCTCAGCGATAGCCGTTTTACCCACACCAGGCTCGCCGATAAGACAAGGGTTATTTTTTGTACGGCGTGAAAGAATCTGAATAACACGCTGAATCTCTTCCTCCCTGCCGATTACAGGGTCAATCTTCCCCTCTTTTGCAACAGCTGTCAGGTCCTTTCCGAACTCATCAAGGGTAGGTGTTTTGGATTTTCCGTTTTTTCCTCTTCTGCCGGTTTCATTCGGTCTTGTATTACCGCGTCCTACAGAGGCTACAATCTCCTCAAACAGCTGGTTTTCATCTATACCCATTGAATTGACAAATTTTACGGCATAGGAATCACCCTCCTGCAGCAGTGCCATCAGAATATGCTCTGTATCGACAAAGCTGTGGAGCATTCCCCGAGCAAGCTGAAAAGCCGTGTCAAGGACTCTTTTGCTTCTTGGCGTAAAATCATCAGGCGTTAATCTTGTGGGATTGCCTGCACCGATATTCTGTAAAATAAATTTTTCAACATCATCTGATGTTATACCTTTGCCGTCAAGAACAGAGTATGCAGTGCCTGCTCCGACCTTGATAAGACCGAGCAGTATATGCTCACTGCCGACATAATTATGCCCTAAATTTTCCGCTGCTTTAATAGCAAGATTTAATGCATCATTTGATTTTTGTGTAAAATAATTAAATCTGTACATAGTTATACCTCCATATTCAACAGGACATAACTATATAAATTATATCCTATTCTATATTTTCTCTCACATACTGGGCACGCATTCTGTCTGCATCATCAACAGAAAACTCTGTCTCTGCCTGAGATATGATTGACGCTGTACCGAGTGAATGAATCATATTTCCGATTTTTTCATAGCTAATATCAAAGCTGTTCATGGATACCCCGAGACGTGCAAGGGATATCAGCTCAAGAAATTCCTTTGTGGTAAGCTTTCTTGCCATTTTAAGTGTGCCCATTGCACGGAATATTTTATCCTCAAAATCTGCATATTCCATAAGTTCATTTCTGAACTTTCTTTCCTGAATGATAATCTGCTCGCAGATTGCACCGAGATTATCAAGGGCACTTTCCTCTGTAATGCCGAGACTGATTTCATTTGACAGCTCATAAAAGGCACCGTTGCCTGAGAATAAAGGCTTTATGGAAAAACCCAGCTTTCCGACCATTGAGCTTAATGTGCTTATCATTTTTCTTTCACTTATTGCAGGAAGATGAAGAGCAACCGATGCCTTCATTCCTGTACCGAGATGCATAGGATTTGAGGTTAAAAAGCCTAAACGCTTGTCAAAAGCAATCCTCATGCTCTCAATAAGTACATTATCAAGTTCATTTGCTTTTTTATAAGCCGACTTTAAATCCTCACCTGCCTCCATAACACAAAGGCGTATATGGTCCTCTTCACAAAGCATAATGCTGCAGCTTTCATCCTTTGAAAGAAGCAGTGCAGAATACATAGTTTGTCCGGCCATTTCAGGGCTTATAAAGCCCTTTTCGGAAAGTGCAATTTTTTCAATCTCGCTGAGTGTATTCAGTTCAATCAAATCAAATTCGCCTGCAAATTTTGAATTCTGAATTGCTGCAAAAATCTTTTTGCAAACTGATTTTCTTACTTCATTACTCATTCTGCATGGGAACGGCACGTTGTCGATATTTCTTGCAAGTCTTATTTTTGAGGAAAGAACAACGTCTGAGTTGTTTCCCTGTGTGCTATACCACTTATTCATGATTATCCTCCGTCAAGGCTTTTATTTTATCTCTGAGTACTGCTGCATCTTCAAAACGCTGTTCTGAAATTGCTTTCTGCAGCTGTTCTTTAAGCTGTTCAAGCTCATCCGTCGCTTTTTTACTTTCTGCTTTTTCAGGCTCATTGCTTTCATCATATGAAATAAACTTGCCTATATGCTTTGTCTTGCCGTGAATTTTACGGATTGACGGCTCAAGACGATCTGCGAATTTATCGTAGCAATCACTGCAGCCGATATGTCCGCCCTTAACAATATCATTGAAGGAAGAGCCGCAAGTTGAACATCTTTCAACCCCTGCAAGGGAATTCATTGCTGCAACACCTGCACCGAGAAAATTACCGAGAAAGCTCTCACCGAAGAAGTCGGTCACACTGGGAACTCTGAATTCCTCCATAACACCAAGCTCTCTTGCACAATCGGAGCAAAGGTGCATTTCCTCACGCTTACCGTTGATATTCTTTTTTATATGAGTAGTTGCTTCATTTTTATTACAATGCTGACATAACATAATAAATACCTCCTAATCAATATATGCTAATAGCATCTGTTTTAACTGACTTGCTCTGACGGTATCCTTTACCTGTGGGGGCAGTCCCCTGAAGTTATTATCGGATATCACAGCAAGCATCATCTGTCCTGCCTTATCGCTGACAAGTCCCTGATAGTTCAGATTATAAATATGCGCTTTGGCATTTTTCTCTTCTATGGAAGAGCCGATTGAATTTATAAGAGAAACAATCGCATTTTCCTTGCTGGCTGCACGTGTTATCATAATACAGCCTCCGCCGCCTCGTCTTGACTCAATGCGGTACCCCTGCTCAGGTGTGAATCTTGACGTAATCACATAATTAATCTGGCTTGGTACACAGCCAAGCTGTGCCGCTAAATCATTACGCTGAATCTGCACTGTGGATGTATCTTCATCAAACATATCAAGAATCATATCCGCAATCACATCAGTTAGCTTCATTTTCCAATCACTTCCTTTGTCAGTCAATTTAAAGTCAAATTTATTTTTTGACTTTGACTTTCTTTGACTTTCTGTCATCATATTAGCACAAAGGTCAGAAAAAGTCAAGAACTTTTTTGACTTTCTTTGACTTTCTTTTTTATACGCAAACAACAAGAGCACCCGACAATACATCGAGTGCCCCCATTTTCAGCAAATTCAATTAGCAGCCACAACCGCAGTCGTTGTTACCGCAAGCACCGTTGCCACAGCCGCCGCAGAGTAAAAGGATGATGATAAGGATGATAATCCAAGATGAACCGCAACCAAAATTGTTATTGCATCCGCAACCCATAATCGCAACCCCCTTTCCCGTTTCTAAACTATCCTATGAAAGCTGTCTCTTATACACATCTCCGAGCCCACGAGACTAAGGCGAATC
>UQVI01000138.1 GCA_900544515.1 uncultured Oscillospiraceae bacterium
TACGAGATTCGCCTTAGTCTCGTGGGCTCGGAGATGTGTATAAGAGACAGAATTGTTATCGGCACCCGCAGTGCTGTGTTTGCACCGCTTCACAATATCGGCTTGATTATTATGGATGAGGAACAGGAGCATACCTATAAAAGTGAAAGAACGCCTCGTTATCATACAAAGGATGTTGCAAATTTCAGATGTAAATACAATAAAGCATTATTTCTTATGACATCTGCAACACCGAGTCTTGAAAGCTATTCAAATGCTGTAAATGGAAAATATATCCTTTGTGAGATGAATGAGCGTTATGGTGATGCACAGCTTCCTGAGGTTATTACGGTTGATATGAAGGCTGAAATGAAGAGCGGCAATCATTCACCGATTTCAGCTAAGCTTAAAGAGCTTTTGCAGATAACGTTGGATAATAATAAGCAGGCAATTCTTCTTATCAATAGAAGAGGGTACAATACTTTTATTGCCTGCAATGACTGCGGTCACGTTATTACCTGTCCGAATTGTTCAATATCACTAACATATCACAGCTACAATAACAGGCAGACCTGTCACTACTGCGGTTATACAAAAAGGCTTGATAATAAATGTCCTGAATGCAGCAGTGATAATGTGCGATACAGCGGTTACGGAACGCAGAGGATTGAGGATGAACTTTCAGCACTGTTTCCTCAGGCACGGATTCTTCGTATGGACGCTGATACCACATCCGCAAAATTCAGTCACGACAAAATGTTTTCACAGTTTTCCAACCATGAATACGATATTCTTGTGGGAACGCAAATGGTAGCAAAGGGACTTGATTTCCCTGATATTACTCTGGTTGGTGTTGTGAATGCGGATAATTCACTCTATGACGAAAACTATAACAGTTCTGAACGCTCCTTTGATTTAATAACACAGGTTGTGGGCAGAAGCGGAAGAAGAGACGAACAGGGCAAAGCTGTTATACAGACAATAAATCCTTTTAACGAAACCATTGAATTTGCTGCAAGGCAGGATTATAAAGGTTTTTTTGAAAATGAAATCATGCTCAGAAAGGCTTTGACTTATCCGCCTTACTGCGATATTATTTCTGTTTCCTTTGTGGGGGAAAATGAAAACACAGTTGCAATGTGTTCAAAAACTTTTTTGGATATACTAAAAGAGGTTAATAGTGATAATGCTCAAAAGCTGATTGTTCTCGGTCCAAGCCCTGCAAAAATATATAAGTTAAACAGTCAGTACAGATACAGGCTGTGTGTTAAATGCAGAAATTCAAAAAATGTTCGTATGATGTTTAATGAAATTTTAAAAAGAATCAGTAAAATGAAAGAGTATAAGGATATATCTGTATCAGCAGATGTGAATCCATATGATTTGTGCTGATATTGGTTAAAATAGGAGAATATAAAATGGCACTCAGAAATATTGTTAAGTTAGGTGATCCTATACTTTATAAAAAAAGCAGAGTTGTTGAAAAGTTTGACGACAGACTTGCAACCCTGATTGATGATATGAAAGAAACGATGTATAACGGAAACGGTGTAGGACTTGCCGCTGTACAGGTTGGTATACTTAAAAGAGTTGTTGTTATAGATATCGGTGAAGGACCAATGGAGCTGGTTAATCCTGAAATTGTATTTTCGGAGGGTGAGCAGATTTCACAGGAGGGCTGTCTTTCTCTGCCGAATAAATGGGCAACCACCAAAAGACCGCAGAAGGTTCAGGTTAAGGCTCAGGACAGAAATGGCAAGTGGCAGGTATTTACTGGTGAGGATTTGAAGGCGAAAGCATTCTGCCATGAAATTGATCATCTTGATGGAATTTTATTTACATCTCATATTATTGAGGGTGAAACTTTGCAGGGTTAATTACTCTGTACAAATCTGGTGAATTTATGAATATCGTTTTTATGGGCACTCCTGATTTTGCTGTGCCTTGTCTTGAAAAATTAATTGAAAATAATCATAATATAGTTGCTGTGTTTTCACAGCCGGATAAACCTGTTGGCAGAAAACAGATTTTAACTCCGCCGCCTGTAAAGGAATGTGCAGTTAAAAATGGTATTTCTGTGTATCAGCCTTCTTCGCTGAAAAACAGTGACGCGCTTGATATTATAAATGGTTATAAGCCGGATATTATTATTGTAGTGGCATATGGCAAAATTCTTCCGAGCAGTATTTTAGCATCAGCAAAATATGGCTGTATTAATGTGCATGCCTCACTATTACCAAAATATCGCGGTGCTGCACCGATTCAGTGGTCAATACTCAATGGAGACGAGGAAACCGGTGTCACAGTTATGCAGATGGATGAGGGACTTGATACAGGTGATATGCTTCTTGTTAAAAAGACTGCTATTGATATCAATGAGACCTCAGAGGAGCTTTTTAACAGGCTTTCCGTTATAGGAGCAGATGCACTTATTGAATGCTTGGATAAGCTTGAAAAGGGCGAAATCATTCCTGTTAAGCAAAGTGATGAGGGTACTTGTTATGCACAGAAGATTACCAAAGCACTTTCACCCATTGACTGGAATAATTCAGCAATTGAAGTTCATAATCAGGTAAGAGGCTTACAGACATGGCCGTGTGCATCTACTGTAATATATGGTAAAACTGTAAAAATTCATAAGACTGTATTGTCAGATAAAACAGGTAATATTGCCGGAGAAATTATAGATAATAATAAGGTGCTGACTGTATGCTGTGGTGACGGAAAATGTATTGATATATTGGAACTGCAGCCTGACGGCAAAAAGAGAATGGATATTAAATCATTTTTAGCAGGAAATAAGTTGGAAATATCTGCTGTTTTGGGAGAATAATTATGGGACCTTATTTTGCATATTATCTTACAGGATATATTATGATACCTGTATTTATATTTGCGCTGTTTTGTCAAATGAAGGTTAAAAGTGCTTTCAGAAAGTATTCAAAGACGATCAACAGACGCGGTATGACAGGTGCTGACGCTGCATATCAGCTTCTGCGTCTTAATGGTATTACGGATGTGCAAATAAAAAAGATTCCGGGTAGTCTGACGGATTATTATGATCCTAAGAATAAAGAAATCTGTCTTTCACAGGATGTATTTGACTCACGAAGTATAGCTGCTGTCGGTGTTGCTTGTCACGAGGCTGGTCACGCCTGTCAGCATGCTCAGGGTTATGCACCATTAAAAATAAGAAACGCAATCATTCCTATAACAAGAATTGGTTCTTTTCTCGGTGTTCCGCTTGCATTAATCGGAATGTTTATTTACAGTGATCCGCTTATCTATGCAGGTATCATCCTATATGCGGCAGTTGCATTTTTTCAGCTTGCTACACTGCCTGTTGAGTTTAATGCCTCAAGAAGAGCACTGCAGACGATTGAATCAAATGGTTTTCTTGAAGGTGAGGAATACAGCGGTGCAAAAAAGGTTTTAACTGCTGCGGCTCTTACTTACGTTGCTGCTCTTGCATCAGCACTGGCTACACTGCTGAGACTATTCCTGATTTTAAACAGAGGTAACAGAAATTAATGAAAAGTGCACGTCTAATTGCTTTCGAAATTTTGCATAAAATTTTTACGGATAATGCTTATTCCAATATCGCTCTTGATAACGCAGTTAAAGAAATGAGTGAGGAGAAAGCCTTTATATCTGCACTGGTTTACGGTGTGGTTGAAAGAAAACTAACACTCGATTATTTTATTAATAAATATGTCTCTTCAAAGCCTAAACCTAAAATACTGACTATCCTTCGTCTTGGTGCATACCAGCTTTTGTTTATGGACAAGGTGCCGAACAGTGCAGCTATAAATGAATCCGTAAAGCTCACTAAGGAAATCAGGCAGGACTATTATTCATCATTGGTTAATGCCGTATTACATAAAATAGACGCTGACAGAGAAATCCCTGAAGATGATTTGTCTGTAAAATATTCCGTACCGCAGAATCTTATTAATATGTGGATTAAGCAGTACGGCAAGGAAAAGGTTGAAGCTTTTCTTCCTGCTGTCAATGAAAAGCCTCCTGTTTTTGCAGTGCCTAACAGACTTTATGTTGATGCTGATGAGCTTTTATATGAGCTGATGTGTGACGGAATTGAGGGCGAGGTAATAGACAATCTTGTAAAAATCACCTCATCCTTTGATTTGAGTAAATCAAGAGCTTTTAAAAACGGTCTTTTCCATATTGAGGATTTATCAAGCTATGAATGTGCGGTTTCTCTCGGTGCAAAAGAAGGGGACACTGTACTTGATATGTGCTCTGCACCCGGCGGCAAGGCTTTTACTATCGCACAATGTATGAATAACAATGGTACAATTTATGCCTTTGATATTCATAATCACCGTGTAAGTCAGATTCGTGACGGTGCCAAAAGGCTTGGCATTTCAATAATAAATGCAGATATAAATGATGCTGAGGTTTATTCTGAGGATATACCTTTGGCAGATAAAATACTTTGTGATGTGGTATGTTCAGGCTTCGGCATTATTCGACGCAAGCCTGAGATAAGATATAAGGAGCTTGACAGTGTTTCGGATTTACCGAAAATTCAGCTTAATATTCTTAAAACATCATCAAGATATCTTAAAGCAGGGGGAACAATAATATATTCCACCTGTACACTTAATAAAAAAGAAAATGAGAAGGTTGTAAACGCCTTTTTGAATGATAATGACAATTTTACTTTAGTTAAAGAAAAAACATCTTTTCCGTGT
>UQVI01000139.1 GCA_900544515.1 uncultured Oscillospiraceae bacterium
CTGTATTTCAGGCAATTTCTGCGAAAAACCAATACTTCGTTACCGTACCTCAGCTCAAGCTGCAACGCTTTTATTTTGTTCTTCAATGCCTAATAACCAAGAGCTTCCACAACTTCATTTACTGCATCCTTATATTCCGATGTTGTGTGTACATAAAGCATTGTGTCTGCAATTTGGGTAATCAAAATATATTCGCCATCTGCCAGCATGCGAAATTCACTGTGGTTTCCAACACTCACAGCAGTATGGACAGAAGCACTTTTATGCTGCTCCTCAAATTTAACTTTATTATTTTCATACATTCCTTTTGCAGTTGTTTCATCATTGCACTTATAAAATTCAATCTGATATGAGCCTGTACTGTCAAGTGCTGCATACACTTCAAGAATATGGTCAAATTCAGCATACTGCTCTTTACCATCTACAACTGTAAAGCCCTGTTCACTCATTGTGGTTTTGAATGTATCTGTTGTTATTGCAGTCTTTGATTTACATCCTGTAAAGATAATAGTCAGTGCAAGACATATGGCAAGCACTGCAAAAATTTTACTTTTTTTCATAACATTTTCTCCTCATAAAACGATTTAGCCTGCTAATTATATCACAATGGCAAAGAGAAGTCAATCTGACACTCTATATACTATTAAGCCTGTCCAGCAACGCTTTCATCTCAGACAAATCGTTTATAACATAATCAGGGGTTATATCATTGCTATTATCATCACCACGATGATTGAACCATACTGTTTTAATGCCTGCATTTATTCCGCCCTTGATATCCGATGAAAGGCTGTCACCGATTATAATTGTCTCTTCCCTTTTAAAATCCTGTATTTGTGAAAAGCAGTAATCAAAAAATCCCCTGTTCGGCTTTTCGCAACCGACGACTTCGGAAATGAAAATACCTTTGAAGTATTTAGAAATTCCTGCACTCTCGAGACGGCTGTCCTGCACACGCTTTGCACCGTTTGAAACAAGATATAAATTGTAGTCTATATAAAGTTCATCTAATATTTCAGGTGCACCATCAATAAAATAATGTCCTATACACAAATTTTCCTCATAAAGAGCCGTAGCCGTTTCAGGTGAGATATCAAGGTTAAGGGAATCGAAAAGCAGTTTGAATCTATTTACCTTAACCTGCTCCCTTGTAATCTCACCAAGCTCCAGCCTTTTCCACTGGGATATATTATACTTACTGTACTGACTCACTATATAATCATCAACAAAAACACCGAGCTGAGTCAGTGCTTTTATCAGTGCCACACGCTCTGCCATTTTAAAGTCAAGTATAGTATCATCCAGATCAAACAATATATTTTTAATCATACTCTTCTCCCAAAACAAAATCCGTTTAAGTCTATTATAACAGACCCAAACGGATTTTTCTACACTATATCATTTCTGACTGTGACTGCAGTTACAGCTACATTCACTGCAATTACAGCCGCAGGAACTTTTACCCGCCTTCTTATCCTTAACCATTTTTGCGACAACTGCCGCAACAACTGCTACTACGATAAGAAGCACAATAATTGTTCCTATGTTTTTTGTTAAAAAGGCTATCATAAAATCACCTTACTTCTTTTTTGCGTTTGCCTTAACCGCACTTGTATTAAGTGTTGTTGCCTCCTTATAAGGACGAACAAGCATAAAGATTAAGAATGCAAGAGCAATTACCGCTGCGATTACACCGATAATATTTGCCTGACCTGTAAAGAGCATACCAAACTGATAAACAATAAGTGAAACGACATAAGCAAAGCCGCACTGATATCCGATTGCAAACATTGTCCATTTAGGACTGTTCATCTCTCTTCTGATCGCACCGATTGCTGCAAAGCAAGGTGCACAAAGAAGGTTGAAAATAAGGAAGGAATAACCTGCAAGAGGAGTAAGTCCTTCAAAATCAAGTACACCGAATACACCTACAACCTCTTCTTTAGCTACAAGACCCATTACTGTAGCGATTGTTGCCTTGATATTGCCAAAGCCGAGCGGTGAGAATATCCACTTAACTGCTCCGCCAATCATACCGAGAATGGATGCCTCAAGTTCCATTTCAGGGTCAAATCCGAAGCCGCCTGCCTCAAGAGTACCGAAATGAGATGTTGCCCAGATAAAGATTGTTGCAAGAAGAATGACTGTACCTGCCTTCTTGATAAATGAAGATGCACGCTCCCACATTGAACGAAGAACATTGCCCACTGTCGGCCAGTGGTAAGCAGGAAGTTCCATTACAAACGGAGCAGGATCACCTGCAAACATCTTCGTTTTCTTAAGCATAATACCTGAAATAATGATTGCTGCCACTCCGACAAAATATGCACTTGGTGCAACCCACCATGCTCCGCCGAACAAAGCACTTGCTATAAGAGCAATGATAGGCAGCTTAGCACCGCAAGGAATGAATGTGGTTGTCATAATTGTCATACGCCTGTCACGTTCATTTTCAATTGTACGTGATGCCATAATACCCGGCACACCGCAGCCTGTACCGATAAGCATAGGAATAAAGGACTTACCTGAAAGACCGAATTTACGGAAAATTCTGTCCATTACGAAAGCTACACGAGCCATATAGCCGCAGCTTTCAAGGAAAGCAAGGAAAATGAAGAGTACAAGCATCTGCGGAACAAAGCCGAGAACTGCACCGACACCGCCTATAACACCGTCAATGATAAGGCTGTTGAGCCAATCTGCACAGTTTATTTTATCAAGCAGATTACCTACAAGAACAGGAATACCAGGAACATAGATACCATAATCGGCTGTATCCGGAACACCCTCAGCATCCTCACCAACTGCAGCCTCCACTGTCTCTGAAATATCAAAGCCTTCCTCTGCAAGGGAATCACCATATGAGCCAAATGCCTCATCAAAAGCAGCATAATCACCATCATTGATTGCTTCCTGAACATCACCGGCACCGATAACGTCCGCTGCAACAGCAGCATCAACAGTTGCTTTTACATCTTCGGTAAACACATACTGCTCAGCATATTCATTCATCGCATCATCATATTCGCTCTGACCTGTGATGTGCCAGCCATCGCCGAATACACCATCGTTTGCCCAGTCAGTTGCCCATGTACCAACAGTTGTTACGGAAACAAAATAAACCAGGAACATAACAACCGCAAAAATCGGTAAAGCAAGAATACGATTTGTTACGATCTTATCAATCTTATCTGATGTGGAAAGCTTGCCTGCACCTGCTTTTTTATAAGCTCCCTTGATAATGGAAGCAATATAAACATATCTTTCATTTGTTATAATGCTTTCTGCATCATCATCAAGCTCCTCTTCAGCTGCCTGAATATCACTTTCAATATGATCAAGAACAGTCTTATCAAGATTAAGCTTTTCAAGAACCTTTTCATCACGTTCAAATATTTTTACAGCATACCAGCGCTGCTGCTCGGCAGGCATATTATGTACTGCTGCTTCCTCAATATGAGCAAGTGCGTGTTCAACAACACCTGAGAAGCTGTGCTGCGGAACAGTTGATACTCCCTGTGCCGCATCAACAGCAGCCTGAGCCGCGTCAATAATACCTGTGCCCTTAAGAGCAGAAATTTCAACAACCTTGCAGCCAAGCTGACGTGAAAGCTCATCAATACGGATTTTGTCGCCGTTCTTTCTGACAATATCCATCATATTAACAGCTACAACTACAGGGATACCAAGCTCTGTAAGCTGAGTTGTAAGATAAAGGTTTCTTTCAAGGTTTGTACCATCAATGATATTGAGGATGGCATCAGGACGTTCATCAATAAGATAATTACGTGCTACTACCTCTTCCAGTGTATATGGGGAAAGTGAGTAAATACCCGGCAAATCCATAATAATAACATTATTATGCTTTTTTAACTTTCCTTCTTTCTTTTCAACAGTAACACCGGGCCAGTTTCCGACAAACTGATTAGAGCCTGTAAGGGCATTAAACAGAGTCGTTTTACCGCAGTTGGGGTTACCTGCAAGAGCAATTTTAATCTCCATATGTAATTCCTTTCCTATAACAATTTGCAATATTAGTGACGACTAACTATCATCCATAAAAAACAGGGAGCACTCCCTGATAATAAATTATATAAATTTATTCAACCTCAATCATTTCAGCATCGGCCTTACGAAGTGAAAGCTCATAACCGCGTACAGTAATCTCGATTGGATCACCGAGAGGTGCAACTTTGCGAATGCTGATTGTAACACCCTTTGTTATACCCATATCCATTATACGGCGTTTTACAGCACCTTCACCATGAAGCTTTACAACTTTTACGGTATCACCGATTTTAGTTTCTCTTAAAGTTCTCATTCATTTTCCTCCATCAGTATTACTGCTTATTAAACCATAATTTTGGAAGCCATCTCTTTGCTGATTGCAACTCTTGATTCCTTGACATTAACAATCAGATTGCCTGCAAGAGATGAAACAATCTTAACATTTCCGCCGACAACAAAGCCTAAATTTTCAAGATGCGTACGAACCTCAGGCTTGCCTCCGATTTTAAGTATTGTTAATTCACTGCCCATATCCGCATATGTAAGGGGCATCATAATCATCAATCCTTTCATTATGGCCAATAATGCAGTTAGCTCTTTCTAACCACATCTATGTTAGCACCAACTAACCTGTCTCTTATACACATCTGACGCTGCCGACGACTAG
>UQVI01000140.1 GCA_900544515.1 uncultured Oscillospiraceae bacterium
ATAGTAATTTTTATTACTGCTATTCTGATAAAGGAACATTTTTCAGAGGAAAAAATCCTGAAAAATATATTCCGAGTCCAGGATATTTTGTGTCTGAAATATTGACTTTATTTTTAGGTGCAGTTCTCAATCGTTTTTTTATTGAAAAAATAAATACAACGGTGGCAATAATTATGATTGCTCTTGCTATAATGATTTCGGTATTTATCGGATGCACTTTTTACGCTCGTATTGAAAAGAAGGCTAAAATTGATTATCGGGAGATTTATTTAACAGATGCTCAGATGAACGAATATGTCACCAAAGGAAAAGGACAGTTTAGAATTCAAAAATGGATACTGATTTTTATGCTTTTCTTTGTAACAGTTTTGTTCTGCATTTTTTATACTTTACATAATTTGATCGTATTTTTTTTGGCTGCAATGATGTGCTTTTTACTAACGCTGGCAATTAGCTGGATAAAACCATTAAAAAAAGAAAAGTTTTTTAATATGAAGCTTAGGCAATAAAGGAAAGCTGAAACACTGTTTATTGTCTGATTTTTCCTTTTCAATAGTTGCGAGACGACACCGAATCCGTGATACAGAATAGTGAAATCTATTACGGATCTAACTAATAATATGTATTTAATATTTTTGTGTTTTGTGATATAATGATATCGGTGAAAAATATGTCAGAAGAGCTGGAAAATTTAACAGGTACAATAGAGGAAATAACATATCAGAACGAGTCCACCGGATTTGCTGTTATTGAAATTGATGCAGGAGATGAATTTGTTACCGTTGTCGGTGTTCTCGGTGGTGTTGTGATTGGTGAAGAAGCTGTGTTTCAAGGTGAGTGGGTTATGCATTCTACCTTTGGAAGACAGTTTAAAGCCGTGCGTCTTCAGCGTACTTTACCTGCTGATGCATCCGGTATGCTGCGTTTTCTTGCAGGCGGAATTATAAAGGGTGTGCGTGAGGCAACTGCCGCTAAGATTGTTGAGAAATTCGGTTCTGACACATTTAATGTTATTGAAAACGAGCCTGAACGTTTAGCTGAAATCAAGGGGATCAATAAGGCAAAAGCAAAGAAAATCAGTCAGGATTTTAAGATGCAGTTTGCTGCACGCGATATTATGAATGGTCTTGCTGATTTGGGACTGAATCAGCAGGAGGCCTTTCAGGCTTATAATCTATACAAGTCCTATGCACTGGATATCATTAAAGAAAATCCCTACGCTTTTGTGTCTGAGAGCAATGGATTTAGCTTTGAGCGTGCTGATGAAATTGCTTTTTCCATGCAGGATGTTCCGCCGTTTGATTATCGCAGTCAGGCAGGTGTTGTGTATGTGGTGAGATATAATCTTCATAATGGGCACACCTGTATTCCGAGAAACAGCCTGATAAAGCCGGCAATGAACCTGCTTGATTGCAGTGAAGATGATATTGAAATTGCAATTGATAATGCGATTGACTCCAAACAGCTTGTGCAGGAGGATATTGACGGCAGGGATTTTTTGTTTTTGCCTGAGATTTACCGTGCAGAGTCTGCTATAGCTGAGCGCATAAATGTGATGCTGAATTTCCCTCCGCAACAGAAGGATATATCAACTTCCGAAATTTACGCCTTCGAAGAGGCAAATCATATACACTTTGATGAAAAGCAGAGACAGGCTATTGAGATTGCTGTTAATAAGGGTATGCTTATTTTGACAGGCGGACCGGGTACAGGTAAAACAACTACGGTCAAGGGTATTATTACCCTTATGAAAAACAGGGGACTTGACGTGGCACTTGCTGCACCGACAGGACGTGCTGCCAAGAGAATGAGCGAGCTTACAGGCTATGAGGCAAAGACCATTCACAGACTGCTTGAGGTTGAATACCGCGAGGGGGCAACCGAGCCGTCCTTTTGCCATAATTTGAAAAATCCTCTTGAATGTGACGCGGTAATTGTTGATGAGCTTTCTATGGTAGATGTTACCGTGTTTTCAGCCTTGCTTGATGCTTTGCCCCTTTCCTGTCGACTGATTATGGTCGGTGATAAAAATCAGCTGCCTCCTGTGGGTGCCGGCAATGTCCTTGCCGATTTGATAAAAAGCGGACTGATCGGCGTTGTCAGTCTGGATAAAATTTTCCGTCAGGCGCTTGAAAGCAATATTGTTTCAAACGCACACAGAGTTGTGGCAGGGGAAATGCCGTTGCTGGATAACAGTGATATCAATTCCGATTTCTTTCTGCTGAATGAGGATTCAAGATTCAATGCACCGAGAAAGATAGTCAATCTTGTTACCAACCGTATTCCTGCAGGCTATGGATTTGATTCCATTTCCGATATACAGGTGCTTTGTCCAAGCCGCAAGGGTGAGGTAGGTACTGAAAATATCAATGCGCTTTTGCAGGAGGTGCTTAATCCGCCGTCAAGAGAAAAAGCTGAAATCCGAAATCGCGGTTATATTTTGCGTGAGGGTGACAAGGTGATGCAGATTAAGAATAATTATGATGTTCCGTGGTTTAAAAATGATGACAACGGAACAGGCGTGTTCAATGGTGATATCGGAATACTGTCAAGAATTGATAAGGCAAACGATATTATCAACGTGCGTTTTGATGACAGAGAGGCTATGTACAGTATAGAAAATGCTAAGGAAATTGAGCTTGCCTATGCTATGACTGTACATAAAAGTCAGGGCAGTGAATTTGATGCTGTGGTGCTTCCTACAATCAATACACCGCCTAAGCTTGCTTACAGAAATCTTTTTTATACCGCATTGACAAGGGCGAAGAGCCTACTTGTCATTGTAGGCAATGAGAATTCAATCCGGCTTATGGTAGAGAATGATAAAAAGAGCAGACGCTACAGTGCCCTTGTTCATTTCCTTTTTAAAGAGGAAAGTGATGTTTTTGGAAGCTGATAATTTCTTAATTGTTAATATCTTATTTCTTGACATTGATATTGTTTTAAAGTAACATATTTTATATTGAATTTTTAAGGATTGTTTTTTATGTTCGGTTATGATTTGGGAATAGATCTGGGTACAAGCAGAGTGGTTATCTCCGTTGTGGGCAAGGGTGTTGTCCTTGAGGAGCCGTCCTATGTTGCTTATGATACAGAGAGTGAAAAAATACTTTATGCAGGCAAAAGAGCTTACTATCTTCAGGGAAGAGAGCCAAGCGGTGTCAGTGTTATCCAGCCGATTATGGAGGGCACAGTCAGCAACTATTCTCTTGCCTGTCAGATGGTGCGTTACTTTATGAATAAGGTGCTTAAAAAAACGATTTTTAAGCCGAGAGTTGTTGCATCTGTACCGTCACTCAGTACAGATGTTGAAAAGCGAACCCTTGTTTCCGTTCTGATTACTGCCGGTGCAAGGTCGGTATGTCTGATTGAAGAGCCTCTTTGTGCTGCTTTCGGTGCCGGTATCGACCCTGTTAATCCCAGCGGTGTATTTGTTATCAATGTAGGTGCCGGTACAACAGATATGGCTGTTATCAGTCAGGGCTCTATGAGCCAGATAGAGACGATCAAGACAGCAGGTGATTCCTTTGACCATGCAATTGTTAAGTATCTGCGTGATACTTATGGACTTCTTGTTGGAATCAGAACGGCAGAGGATATTAAAATGAATGCAGGCTGTGCAGTTCCTCGTGTTACGGATGTTACGGTTCAGGCGAAGGGCAGAAATGCTGCAACAGGTTTGCCTATGGTGGTTGAGATTACAGGCAATGAGATATGCAATGGTCTTCAGCCGCAGCTTGAAAAAATTACTGCTGCTGCTAAAACTTTATTTGAAAGAACGTCACCGCAGCTTGTTGCAGATATTACAAACAGCAGTATTCTTCTTACAGGCGGTATGTCAGAGCTTTACGGACTTGATGTGTTAATCAGTAAGGCACTTTCAGTTGATGTGACAATTCCTGTACGACCGAATCTTTGTGTCTCAAAGGGCTGTGAAATTGCACTGAAGAAAATGCATATTCTTGACCAGTATGGCTATTCCTTTAAGACGAAGGAAGAGGTTCGTACAAGGTGATCCGGCAGTATTCAAATGAGGTGAGTTTATGGATAATGATATAATAAATAAGCTTTCTAAATTTTCAATGATTATGTCCATTATAGGTGTTTGCACACTCGGTATCTGTCCTGCCTTTGGCATTATGGGTATTGTGGTCGGTCTGGTGTTTAAGAATAAGGGTGTTCAGCTTAACGCTGAATGTAAAAAGAAGATTAAGATTTCCTATATCTTAGGTGCAGTTTCTCTCGTTTTATTTGTTGTGGATATTATTCTTGCATATGTTTTTCTTGTATAGAGGGACGATATGAAATTATTGAAGCTATTGTTTTATACTAAGTGTCCTCACTGCAAGGAAAGAGGCATCAGTATAATTGATCGGATTCCAAGCAGATGGGGTTATAGCAAATGCAGTTGTAAGCATTGCAAAAGTGTGTTTAAAATAAATCCATTCTGGCTTTATATATCAGTAGCTGCAGCAATCATTATATTGGTTATTGTAAAAAAATTCATTGATTTGCCGATTTGGATTATAGTGATTTTAATATGCATCATTTGTGGTTTGATTGACAGATTTATGCCTGTCTCTTATACACATCTGACGCTGCCGACGACTAGTCGAGT